>NZ_JVLI01000166.1:0-216 GCF_001072315.1 Streptococcus pseudopneumoniae
ATGATTGAAACGTGTTGTGGTATTGATGTCCACCAAAAATCTATTGTTTGTTGTATTCTAGATGGTCCACTAGATACCAATAAACCAAAGAAAATTCAGAAGAAATTTGGGACAACTACTGTAGCTCTTCGCAATGCCTTAGATTGGTTGGTAGAAAACCATGTCACACATGTCTTTTTTGAAAGTACTGGGCAATATTGGCTCCCTCTCTTTAAT
>NZ_JVLI01000167.1:0-1742 GCF_001072315.1 Streptococcus pseudopneumoniae
CCGCACTTATGAACAAATTGCGGCTGATTTTGGCATTCACGAAAGCAACTTAATCCGTCGGAGCCAATGGGTTGAAGTAACTCTTCTTCAAAGTGGTTTTACGATTTCAAGAACTCCTCTCAGTTCTGAGGACACGGTAATGATTGATGCGACGGAAGTAAAAATCAATCGTCCTAAAAAAAACAATTAGAGAATTATTCTGGTAAAAAGAAATTTCACGCTATGAAGGCTCAGGCGATTGTCACAAGTCAAGGGAGAATTGTTTCTTTGGATATTGCGGGTGAAACCATACCTCTCCTATCAATCGAAAAGCGCAGTCATTACTTGAAAAAAGTCTCTCATTTATGTTATAATAGACTGTATTTAAAAAATTTTAAGGAGAAATGACAGAATGTCTGTATCATTTGAAAACAAAGAAACAAACCGTGGTGTCTTGACTTTCACTATCTCTCAAGATCAAATCAAACCAGAATTGGACCGTGTCTTCAACTCAGTGAAGAAATCTCTTAATGTTCCAGGTTTCCGTAAAGGTCACCTGCCACGTCCTATCTTCGACAAAAAATTTGGTGAAGAGTCACTTTACCAAGATGTTATGAACGCTCTTTTGCCAAATGCTTATGAAGCAGCTGTAAAAGAAGCTGGTCTTGAAGTGGTTGCTCAACCAAAAATTGATGTAACTTCAATGGAAAAAGGTCAAGACTGGGTTATCACAGCTGAAGTCGTTACAAAACCTGAGGTAAAACTAGGTGACTACAAAAACCTTGAAGTATCAGTAGATGTAGAAAAAGAAGTAACTGACGCTGACGTTGAAGAGCGTATCGAACGCGAACGCAACAACTTGGCTGAATTGGTTATCAAAGAAGCTGCTGCTGAAAACGGAGACACTGTTGTCATCGACTTCGTTGGTTCTATCGACGGTGTTGAATTTGACGGTGGAAAAGGTGAAAACTTCTCACTTGGACTTGGTTCAGGTCAATTCATCCCTGGTTTCGAAGACCAATTGGTAGGTCACTCAGCTGGTGAAACTGTTGATGTTATCGTAACATTCCCAGAAGACTACCAAGCAGAAGACCTTGCAGGTAAAGAAGCTAAATTCGTGACAACTATCCACGAAGTAAAAGCTAAAGAAGTTCCAGCTCTTGACGATGAGCTTGCAAAAGACATCGACGAAGAAGTTGAAACACTTGCTGAATTGAAAGAAAAATACCGTAACGAATTGGCTGCTGCTAAAGAAGAAGCTTACAAAGATGCAGTTGAAGGTGCAGCAATTGATAAAGCTGTAGAAAATGCTGAAATCGTAGAACTTCCAGAAGAAATGATTCACGAAGAAGTTCACCGTTCAGTAAACGAATTCCTTGGAAACTTGCAACGTCAAGGTATCAACCCTGACATGTACTTCCAAATCACTGGAACTACTCAAGAAGACCTTCACAATCAATATCAAGCAGAAGCTGAATCACGTACTAAGACTAACCTTGTTATCGAAGCAGTTGCCAAAGCTGAAGGGTTTGACGCTTCAGAAGAAGAAATCCAAAAAGAAGTTGAGCAATTGGCAGCAGACTACAACATGGAAGTTGCACAAGTACAAAGCTTGCTTTCAGCTGATATGTTGAAACACGATATCACAATCAAAAAAGCTGTTGAATTGATTACAAGCACAGCAACAGTTAAATAATCTTATACTCTTCGAAAATCAAATTCAAACCACGTCAGCGTCGCCTTACCGTACTCAAGTACAGCTT
>NZ_JVLI01000168.1:0-3523 GCF_001072315.1 Streptococcus pseudopneumoniae
CCCCCGAAAAAGCGTAACTATAATTACTTTTTTCTAAAAATTCCCTTAAAAACTGGTAGAATTATGGTAGAATGAAAAAAAGGACTTGAGGAGATTTAGGATGCAAGATGAAAGTGTTTATGGATTAGTCTATAAGGCCATCCGTGAGGAAAGAGGGTTTACACAAAAGGAAGCTGCTGGGACTACAGTAACTCCTCATTTTTTACGTCAGTTTGAGCAAGGGAAATCTCGAATAACCATTCAAAAATTTGAAGAGATTCTGTCTAATATTGGAATTGATAAGGAGACCTTTGATAGTCTAAAAACGCAAATGTTCCCAACTGAATTTCATAAATTACAGGCTCAGGTTGCTGATTTAGCCTATAAGCGTGAATTTAAAAAGATCCTTAGCTTGATTAATCAGCCTCTGGAAAATCCTGGAATCGCTGAACACTATGTGATTGCCAATCGTGTGGTCAATAAATTTGCTATCGCAAACATCATCGGCGATTCTTTTCTGACTCCAAAAGATTATCAAGAATTAGAATATATCAAGAACTATCTGAGCGAATTGGACGACTGGAATAAAATTGAGGTTAATATCTTTTCATCTATCCTGCCTCACTTTTCAATCGAATTTTTAGATTACAGACTCTACCACTTATTAGATACTCTAAAAAAACAGACTGAATACCATTCAATCCGTACTGCTGACTACTATATTGCCTGCTTAAGAACTGCTATCAAGCATTACTCTGTCAATGGCTACTATGATAAGGCTGAAAATTTAGCTCTTAAGACTCTGGAAGTGATTAATACTTTCCCTCTACTGAGTACCAAGATGACAGAGATGATTAATCTTTCTATGGAACGGGCTAATAATTTTCTCCGACAAGATGATGTCAGAGGTCTAGAGCTTGCTAAGCATATCTTTGCCAGTCTTGATAACTTTGAAAAAATCTATCCAAATCAACTTCTGACTCGAATGAGAGAGGATTTCTTTGTTACTGTCACACAACTCAATCACACTGGACAGCCTTTAGATATCTAGTCTAGAAATCAAAAAAGCTTGAGGAACCTCATATTTCCTCAGGCTTTTCTTATCCTTTAAAAGTGACAATGGTCGCACCACTGCCTCCAGCATTTTGTGGGGCATAGCCGAAACTCTTAACATGTTTGTTTCTTTGTAGGTATTTGGTGACACCTTCACGGATGACACCTGTTCCGATACCATGGATGATATCAACTTGAGCCATATTATTAAGCAAGGCTTGGTCGATAAAGGCATCTAGCTCATTCATAGCTTCTTCATAGCGTTTACCTCGAAGATCCAGTCTGGCTTGAGGGCCTCGGCCAGATGTCCGTTTCACAACATTGACTTGTTTCTTCTTGACTGGTTTTTCTTGCTGAGCTTGAACAAGGTCAAATTCTTTTTCTTCCAAGGTCATCTTGATCAAACCAACTTGGGCTTCCCAGCGGCCATCCTTGAGTTGACTGGTCAAGGTACCACGCTGTCCATAACTGAGAACCACGATATCATCTCCCACCTTTGGAGCTCGTTTTTTCTTGGCCTTTTGAAGGACCTTGTTTTTAGACAAATCTACTTTTTCAGGAGCCAATTTTTTCAGCTTGGCCTTGGCTTCAATGATTTCATGGGGTTTGAGTTGAGATTTACTATGGAGATTTTTAAGAATCTGGTCACTCTCACTTAGGGCCATGTCCACAATCTCAGCAGCCTGTTCACGCGCCTTGTTAAGCTCGGTTTCCTTTTCACGATTGAGCTCATTGTAAAGTTTTTTGAGAGCACGGTTCATCTTGAGATTTTCTTGCTCCACCTCACGGATATTGTCCAAACGTTTGCGGCTTTCCAGCGTCTGCTCTTCCAGCTGCTCAATAATACGATTGACATCATTGTCCTGATCAACCTGCTGACTGGCATCCCCTACGATAACTTCAGATAAACCTAAACGTTTAGCAATTTCAAAGGCATTGCTTCGACCAGGCACACCCTGCATAAAGCGATAGGTCGGGCGAAGAGTTGCTGTATCAAACTCCATGCTGGCATTTTGCACAAAGGCTGTCTCAATACCATAGGCCTTGAGTTCTGGATAATGAGTCGTAGCCATGGTCTTGACTTGACGCAGGCGAAGGTCTTCCAGAATAGCCATGGCAAGGGCGGCTCCTTCTTGAGGGTCTGTACCAGCACCCAACTCGTCCAAGAGTAAGAGGGAATGTTGGTTGACCTTGCCAAGAATATCCACAATATTGGTCATGTGGCTAGAGAAGGTAGACAAGCTCTGCTCAATAGATTGCTCATCGCCAATATCAGCAAAAATTTCTTCAAAAATACCAACACGACTTCCCTTATCTGCTAAAATCGGCAAACCAGACTGGGCCATAACCTGCGTCAAGCCCAGAGTTTTGAGCATGATAGTCTTCCCACCTGTATTGGGACCTGTAATGACAATGGCTGTTAAATCTTGACCAAAATGAACATCATTTGCGACGGCATTTTTGACCAAAGGATGGCAGACATGGAGCAATTGAATCTCCTGATTTTCTGATAGCTTAGGAACGACCGCTTGTCTTTCTTGAATAAAGCGAACCTTGGCACGAATCAAGTCTAGATGGCCGATAATCCAAGCATCATTGGCAATCTCAGCCGCATGAGGGCGGACACGCTCAGAAATTTCTTGAAGAATGCGAAGCATTTCATAGCGCTCATCTGCTCGCAAACTAGCAATTTCTTCGCTCAGTTTGACCACCTCACGGGGTTCGATATAGACGGTGTTTCCGCTGGAAGAAATATCATGAACAACACCTGCAATCTTATTGCGGTAGGTGTTTTTGACTGGTAAAACCTGACGGCCATTTCTGCTGGCAACAATCCCTTCTGTCAACATCTGCGCTTTTTGCTTGAGCAGGTCCTGTAAAACATCGCGTACCTGACTCTCGCTATCATGGATTTTTCGACGGATGCGCGCTAATTCTTCACTGGCAAAATTTTCAATGAAACCTGCATCATTAAAGGCTTGGAGATTTCCTTGTAATTGCGGAAAATCATGTAATTTCTCAAACCAAAGGGCTAATTCTTCCAAGCTAACATTTTCCAGATTGGCATAAAAACTTTGCAATTCTCTGCTAGAAAGAAGCACGCGCTTCAAGAGGAGGAACTCCTCGATATTGAGGTCTGCCCCCATCTCCAAACGCTTGCAGACTCCTGCGATTTCCTTGGTTGCGAGAATGGTAAAATGCGGTTGCTCGACAAAGAGAGCCTGCATTTCCTTCATCTCAGCAAAAGCCTGTTTGATTTTATCTGCTTTGGCAGTCGGAGCCAACTGTCTCAATTGCTCCAAGCCCTGCTCAGTCAACAAATGAGGTTCAAACAAGGCCTTGACCTTATTGAACTCTAATGTTTCTAATATTTTCTTGTTCATCGTTATTTCCTTGTCTTTGAATGTCTATACTCTTCGAAAATCTCTTCAAACCACGTCAGCGTCGCCTTACCGTACTCAAGTACAGCCTGCGGCTAGCTTCCTAGTTT
>NZ_JVLI01000169.1:0-1203 GCF_001072315.1 Streptococcus pseudopneumoniae
GCTACACATTTTTTTAGCAACCAGCAATAATTTGTCGTCAACATGCTTCATTCTATCTCCTTTTCATTACTGTGTAATCTCTCAATATAAATTTGTTGATTATGATTGTTGTCTCCGTATAGTCTGATTCAGTTCTGAGACTATGCCATTAAAAACATACTCAGCAACGATTTCCGATGAGCGAGCAAACCTCATATTTTCCAAAGCGTACTTGTACCTATCATCAAAATATATCATCGCATAATCTGCGGTAGTTGCTGTAAATTTTTCCTTGAGTAATTGCTCATATACTAAGTTCCAAATATAATCACGATCATACTTAGTAACTTTATCAACTCTCCGAAAAAGAGAATTTGGATCTTTATTTTTTGAATTTTGAGTTGCCTTTTCCTCATCCTCCTCAGAAATACATAATTCAGTCTCATTATTATTAGTCTCACTATATTCAGTATCGTTAGGGGCTAAATTTGACACTAGCCCCGTATAAATCTGACACCCCCCTGGTGTTTTTTTGACACCCCCCTGGTCTAAATCTGACACCCCCCTGGTGTCAGATTTAGAATCACCTGATTTATCAACCATTCTTGCAACTGTGTCATCTTGTAGCAGACCCAGATAAATTCGGTTAGCGAGGTTTCCTGATTTACTTGTAGATTGTTGAACCTCATGAATTAATCCATACTCTGTGAGTTGCTTCTTAATTCTTAATAGGGTAGATTTCGAGCAACTTAGTATCTTCATCAAATTAGAGTTAGAATAAACCAGATAAATGTTTCCATTTTCATCAATCCAATTATTCTTGAAAGAAAGATCTAGTCTATCTTTAAGCATGGCATAAGCTACTTTTGCATCTAACCTCATATCCTCATAAATAGGATTTTCAAACAGAACCTTTGGTAAGGCATAAAAGCGATCAGATGTCTGATAATGGCTAGCACTAATAAACTGAATTTGTCTCATTAATTACACCTCTTTCAGTCTAAAGTCACCATTCACCGTAAATCCTATCAATCCAAAAGACTCAAGTTCTCTTACACTTGCTATTATTTCTTTTCGTGTTGAACCTGTTTCTTTCATCAAAAACTGGATTATCATCTCTCTTGAAATTCTCTCCTTACTTTTTCGTCTCATAATTTCTCCTCCCAAAATACAAAAAAGAGCTAACGGAATTTTCCGTTAACTCAATATTTTCTATTTACCTCA
>NZ_JVLI01000170.1:0-392 GCF_001072315.1 Streptococcus pseudopneumoniae
GTTTTGATTGACCTGACTGCACAAGTAAGCCCACAGGCGATTGATGAAAAAATTCTGATGATGGACTTGAATCTCAATGATTACTTGAGTTCCATTATCCAACTCCGCTAAGACGTCTATACTGGTATAAAAATCCTGCGCTGAGTAAGGCAGGGAAGGCAAGACGTGAATATTGCTTCCTTCTAAAATGGTCACATTTTTGGCTGGCAAGTCCAGCATATCGCGGATAAATTGACAAGTGATTTCTGGATTGCTAAAGATTTTCTTAGCAACCAAGTCATTAGTTGGGCTAATGCCCGGATGTCTTAGAATCATCCTTTTCCTCCTTTTATTATACCACAGTCTTATACTCAATGAAAATCAAAGAGCAAACTAGGAAACTAGCCGCAGGC
>NZ_JVLI01000171.1:0-13505 GCF_001072315.1 Streptococcus pseudopneumoniae
AACACTGTTTTGAGGTTGTGGATAGAACTGACGAAGTCAGTAACCATATCTACGGCAAGGCGACGTTGACGCGGTTTGAAGAGATTTTCGAAGAGTATAAAATCTTCCCACAATAAAACGCATAATATCAAGGTTCAACGCCTGATACTATGCGTTTTTCTTATTTGAAAGACTTTTTACTCAGCCTCTTTACTTAATCTTCTTGATACTTTGACTAATAATAAATCCTACAATCATCCCTACCATATTTTGCATGAAATTTGGTAAGATTTCTGGTAGGGCTGCAGCCCAGCCATTCATCAATGTAGAACCCAAGGCGTAACCCCCTACCATGGCAATCGTTGCTAAGATAAGGCCTAACCACTGAGCTTTTCCTTTAAATCCTGCGAAAAATCCCTGCAAACCATGGTTGACCAAGCTAAAGAACATCCACTGAGGATAGCCTGATAAGAGATCAATCAAGAAACCTGCTAGTCCTCCGACTACAGCCCCTTCACGACTACTAAAGTAGAAGGCCGTAAAGAAGACACCCGCATCTAAAAGAGTTAGAATTCCTGTCGGTGTTGGAATTTTTAAGAAATAGCCTAGAACCACAGAAAGGGCGGTTAAGAGGGATACAAGGGTGATTTTAGTTGTTTTGCTTTGCTTCATATTGTCTTACTCCATACTGATCTGCTTGTGCAATAGAACGATAAACGAAAGCCTTAGAGCTTTCTACTGCTGGTAAAAGTTCATCACCTTTGACTAGGTGACTGACAATGCTAGAGGCAAAGGTACAACCTGCACCAGCATTTTGGCCTTGGATGACAGGATTTTCTAGGACTGTAAATTTTTGTCCGTCATAAAAGACATCTACAGCCTTGTCCTGACTAAGTCGATTGCCTCCCTTGATAATGACTGCTGGCGCTCCTAAGTCATACAATTTCTGTGCTGCACTTTTCATATCTTCAAGGGTTTTAATCTCTTGATCTGCTAGTAATTCTGCTTCAGGAAGATTAGGCGTAATCACACTGACATGAGGGAAAAAGCGAATCAACTCTTGGCAGAGTTCACTAACTGCTACGTCGTGCGTTTCCTTGCAGACCAAGACAGGATCCAGAACCACAGGCACTCCTGGGCGTTTCTTGATAAAGTCCAATGCCTTCTCAGCCACACTGACAGTAGGAAGAAGACCAATCTTAATTCCTGCAAATTCCACATCTCGCAAGCTATCTAATTCATGTTGAAAAATGGTATCGTCAGTTGGAAAGACTTCAAATCCTTTTTCTGTCAAGGCTGTCAAACAAGTCACTGCTACAAATCCATGCAAGCCGTTCAAGGTATAGGTAGCCAAATCCGCGGACAAACCACCACCACTAAAAATATCATTTCCAGAAAGTGCTAAAATACGATTATTCTTCATAACGAATCTCCTTTAAATACAAACCATTTGGTGCTGCAGTGGGACCTGCAAGCTGCCTGTCCTTTTTCTCCAAGATGAGGTCAATCTGCTCTACTGGCATGCGGTTATTGCCGATTTTGAGTAGCGTCCCCACCATATTGCGAATCTGCTTATACAAGAAACCATTTCCTGAAAAGGTAAAGGTCAAAAATTGTCCTGTCTCATCAACCCTAAGACTAGCTTCTGTGATGGTACGAACTTTATCCTCTACACTAGTCCCAGAAGCTGTAAAACCGGTAAAATCGTGGGTGCCCTCTAGCTTTTTGACAGCCTTCTGCATCCGATCCACATCAAGCGGATAGGGAAAGTGAGTAGCATAGTGACGGCGCATAGGATTTTTAGGACGGCCCCTATCCACGATAAACTCATAGGTTTTGCTATGCTTGGCATAACGACAATGAAAATCATCTGCCATAAGCTCAATTGAAATCACATCTATATCTTCAGGAGACTGGGTGTCCAAAGCAAAACGGAGCTTCTCCTCATCCATCTGATAAGGCAGGTCAAAATGAATCACCTGTCCCAAAGCATGAACCCCACTATCAGTCCTACCAGCACCGTGAACAGTGATGGCTTTCCCCTTATTCAATCTAGTCAAGGTTTTTTCAATTTCTTCCTGAACGCTACGCGCATGGGGCTGACGCTGAAAACCAGAAAAGGCGTAACCATCATAGGAAATAGTTGCTTTATATCTCGTCATAACTTCTATTTTATCAAGAAATTAGTCTCGTAACAAGCTAGAAAATTTATAATTGTATGGGTACAATATTTCCAAAAAGAAAAACTTAGGAATTTAATCCTAAGCTCTCTTTTGAAGTAGGTACATGACAAAGATAGAGGTTACAATTAACCACCCTCCTAAGATGGCAAAGACCAACATCCCATTGTGAGTTAATAACCCAATTGCACCTAGAACGAATGGGGTTGTAAAGGCTCCGAAACTACAGCCTAAAACCGCAAATGAAGTTGCTTGATTGAGGAGTTTAGCTGGAATTCTTTCAGAGACCAGTTGAAAGACCGTCGTCAAGGCTACACTGTAGGAAAAACCAGCCAGAATACTCCCTGCCACTACCACCCACAAGGATGGAGACAGGGCAATCACGATTTGCCCTAATCCGAAGGTAATACCAGACCAGAGGAGCAGTTTCTCTTTAAATATTGAAATCAGGAAAGAAAAACTCACCCCAGCCACAATCCCGATTAACTGCATGACACTAAGAACAAAACTAGATAACTGGGCATCTCCAAGCCCTCTTTCCACCATCAAACTTGGAATACGGATGGTAATAGCTGTATTGGTACAAACTACAACTGCCGCTTCGATAGCTAGGATAAAAATCAAGCCTTTCATTTCCCGAGTTAAGCGACTTGCTTCCTTCGTTTTTTTCTTGACTTCTTTCTTTTCCTTTCCATAAGGGACAAAGAGCAGATAGAGGGTCAGCACCAAAAATCCAGCACTATAGGCTAGGAAGGTAGCTGTCCAACCAAAGGCCAATAACTGGCCGACTGCCAAGGTAATGAGAGAAGCCCCCACGACCTCTGCAGAACCGCGTAGCCCTAACATCTGAATTCGCGTTTTTCCTTGATAGCGTTCACTAATAATGGAAATGGCCTTGGCATTAATCATCCCTACACCCAAACCAAAAAGAATCCGTGTTCCAAAGATAAAGGGATAGGCTTGATACCAAAAGGGTGCTGTTCCACTCAGTGATAAAATTAACAATCCCAAACTAATCTGTAATCGCTCAGGAAATATTTTTTCTAATAAACCATTTAGTAGTAACATAATCATGATCCCAAAAGATGGCAAGCTCGCCAAGAGCTCAATTTGTTCCTTAGGATAGCCTTGATAATAGTCAAACATGGCTGGCAGGGCACTCGAGATGGAAAAGGATGTAATCAAAACGAGGGAGAGAGCCAAAATACTGGCCCGTTCTAAAAATTGTTTCATGAAATCTCTTTCTATCTTTCTCTTAATCTTCTACTTTTTTGATAGTTATCAAAAAAGCAAGAAAAGAAGAAGTCCCATTGGTTTGTAGACTCCTTCTTAAACTCGAAAATGAATCCCTTGTGTCTTAGGATGATTTTCTCTTGATTTGCTTAATAAAGTAGAAGATAAATCCTGCTACCATATAGGCAACAAAGATAATCAGACACCACTTGAACACGACATCCCAACCCTTGTTCACATTCAAAAAGAAGTAAGGGAAGGGACTGACCTTAGAATTAGGAACATCAAGTTTCAATACCAAGCCATTAAAAAGAGCAAAAATCATATAAAGCAAGGGTAAAATCGTCCATACAATTGGATCCAAAATCTTGTATTGACCCTGTTTGTCAAAAAAGAGGGTATCTGCGAAAAACCAGAGGGGAACGATATAGTGGCAAAGGAAATTTTCCAGAGTATAGAAATTAGTCGCAATGGGCGCTAAGAGGAAATGGTAAATCACACAGGTAATCATGATACTCATGGTGACCCCACCTTTTAAGCGCAAGAGACTTGGCCTTTGCCAGTTTTCACCTAAACGGCTCATAACCTTTAGGAGATAGAGCGTAAAAATCGCGACTAAGAGGTTGGACAGAACCGTATAATAGAGAAGCATCCCAAAACCACCATGCTTGGCGATTTCAAGATAAACTCCCGTAAAAGCCGCTAGAAACAAGAAGATACGGCTATAAAATGTAAGTTTGTAGTTCTTTGACATGCTTAAATTTTCTTCACAAACTCTGATTTGAGTTTCATGGCACCGAAGCCATCAATTTTACAGTCGATATTATGGTCGCCTTCTACGATGCGGATATTTTTCACGCGCGTCCCTTGTTTCAAATCTTTTGGCGCACCTTTTACTTTCAAGTCCTTGATGAGAGTTACTGTATCACCGTCAGCCAATTTATTTCCGTTGGCATCGATAGCAACAAGGCCCTCTTCTACTTCTGCAACTTCAGCAGGATTCCACTCATGAGCACACTCTGGGCAAACCAGTAGGGCACCGTCTTCGTAGACGTACTCTGAGTTACATTTTGGGCAATTTGGTAGGTTGTTCATGGTTTCTCCTTATCATCATTCACTATTCTTTGAAAATCAAAATTTCTCGAACAGCAACTATTATACCTTAAAATCAGCATTTTGACAAATTTAGAAAAAAACCGATATCAATCTATCGGCTTCTCTACATTTACATTCTTTTTTCAGCTTCTGCTTTGATTTTTTCAACTACTTCTTGAATGTTCAATCCAGTTGTATCAAGGTAGACAGCATCCTCTGCTTGTTTGAGAGGCGAAGTCTCACGATGACTATCCTTGTAGTCACGCGCAGCAATTTCCTCTTTTAGGGTTTCAAGGTCTGTTTCAATTCCCTTGGCAATATTTTCCTTGTAACGACGCTCTGCTCTTTCATCGACAGAAGCTACTAGGAAAATTTTCAATTCTGCTTGTGGCAATACAACAGTCCCAATATCACGACCATCCATGACAATCCCACCTTGCTGGGCGATTTCTTGTTGGAGAGAAACCAGTTTCTCACGCACTTGAGGAATTGCTGCAATAGCAGAGACATGATTGGTCACTTCATTTTCACGGATAGGATGGGTAATATCCACATCCCCTACAAAGACAAGCTGTTCTCCAGTTTCTGAACGTCCAAAACTGATTGGATGCTGGTCCAACAAGGCTAAAAGCTCCTCAATCTCTTCCACTCCTAACTGGTTCTTGAGAGCCATATAGGTCGCCGCACGATACATAGCACCTGTATCTAGGTAGGTGTATCCAAAGTCCTTGGCAATAATCTTTGCGACCGTACTCTTACCACTTGAAGCAGGGCCGTCAATAGCAATTTGAATTGTTTTCATATCAACTCCTATTTTATTTTGACAACATCACCTGGATTAGCAAACCAAGACCCTGTAGCCATATGACTAGGATTTAAGGCTTCTAACTGAGCAATCGAAATTCCAGCGCGAGCGGCAATGGCTGCTTCTCCTTCTCCAGCTAAGACTTTTGTCGTCCCTTCTGGATCTGTAGCTTCCTCCGAGTGTTCAGAAGAAGATTCTGAACTCTGCTCAGGCTGGGAACTGCTTGAAGATGAGACTTGTACTAGACTTGTATCAGAATCATGAAAATCTTTCAAGGCTGCTGTGCGATTACTCCCACCCGATGATAGATAGATGAGAACAATAATCATCACTACCACAATTACAAAGAAAATACTAGCTAAGATCGTCAAGACACGATTGGCCACTACATCTCTGCCTTGAGTTCTCTTACGACGCTCTGCTCTTGATTCTTCTTGATCATAAATATCTTCTTGCCACGGTTCTTTTTCCATACCCTACTCCTTGTTTTTTTTTACGTTTCTTATTACAATATAAATATGAACATGAAAATCACACTTATACCTGAACGATGTATCGCCTGTGGACTTTGCCAAACTTATTCTGATTTATTTGATTACCACGATAATGGAATCGTGCGTTTTTACGATGATCCTGACCAGCTGGAAAAAGAAATTTCTCCTAGTCAGGATGTCTTAGAGGCTGTTAAAAATTGCCCAACTCGCGCCCTGATTGGAAACCAGAAAGCCTAAATCAATGGCGATAATCCACTCCCTCTAGTTTAGCACATTTCCATGTAAAATTATAGTCTTTTCTCTCTATTTTTTTCTGTAAAATCAGGAAGGTCACTTTTTTCTTTGATCAGATACAGTGGTCTTTTTTTAGTCTCTAAATAAATCTTACTGATATACTTGCCGAGAATCCCAATGGTCAAGAGTTGAATGCCTCCAAGAAAGAGAATGACAGCCATCAGAGAGGTCCAACCTGATGTCGAATTGCCCAAAATGAGGGTCCGAACTACAACAAAAAAGGTCATGAGCAGAGAAATAAAACAAGATAGGAGGCCAGCTACGAAGGCTATAATCAAGGGAAAATCTGAAAAATTCACGATCCCTTCAATGGAGTAGAAAAAGAGTTGCCTAAAACTCCAACTGGTCTTGCCAGCCCGCCTTTCGACATTTGGATAGTCCAGATAGTGGGTTTTAAAGCCGACCCAAGCAAAGAGTCCCTTAGAAAAACGATTGGACTCGGTCAAGCTTAAAATGGCATCAACCACAGACCTTCTCATCATGCGAAAATCACGGACACCTGACGGCAGGGCTACTGGACTGATTTTTTGCATGAGGCGATAAAAGAGATCAGCACAGAAACTACGAAAGAAGGGTTCTCCCTCCCGACTAGTTCTCCGTGTTCCTACGCAGTCCAAATCTGCATTCTGGTCTAGTAAGTTTTTCATCTCAAGTAACATACTAGGAGGATCCTGAAGGTCTGCATCCATTACCACCACCAGATCTCCTGTCGCATATTGTAAGCCTGCATAGAGAGCAGCTTCTTTGCCAAAATTTCGTGAAAAAGAAATATAATGCACTGCCGGATTTTGTTTCCGATAGGACTTTAAGAGTTCCAAGGTCCCATCACTTGATCCATCATTGACAAAGACATACTCGATTTCTGTTTCCAAATCTGGAAGTAAAGCTTCCAGAGCCTGATAAAAAAGAGGAAGTACTTCCTCTTCGTTTAAACAGGGGACAATGATTGACATCACCATCTTAGTCTTCAAATCCATTTGGATGCTTGCTTTGCCAACGCCATGCGTCTTCACACATTTGGGTGATGCCTAATTTTGCTTCCCAGCCTAGTTCTGCTTTGGCTTTTGCAGGATCTGAATAGCAGGCTGCGATATCCCCTGGGCGACGTTCTACAATGCGGTAAGGAATTGGACGTCCCACTGCTTTTTCCATGTTTTGGATAATTTCTAGAACAGAATAGCCTTTACCAGTTCCAAGGTTATAAATGTTTAGACCTGAGCCTTTTTGGATTTTTTTCAGAGCTGCAACGTGACCTTTAGCCAAATCGACAACGTGGATATAGTCACGAACACCAGTTCCGTCTTCCGTATCGTAATCGTCTCCAAACACTTGCACTTGCTCTAATTTTCCAACGGCTACTTGAGTCACATATGGCAAGAGATTGTTTGGAATACCGTTTGGATTTTCTCCCAAATCACCACTCTCATGGGCTCCGATTGGGTTAAAGTAACGAAGCAAGACCACATTCCATTCTGAGTCTGCCTTGTAAATATCGGTCAAAATTTCCTCAAGCATAAGCTTAGTGCGGCCATATGGATTGGTCACTGAAAGTGGGAAATCTTCCAAGATGGGTACTGTGTGCGGATCTCCGTAAACTGTAGCAGAAGAACTGAAAATGATGTTTTTACAGTTGGCTTCTTCCATAGCTTTCAAAAGGCTAACAGTCCCAGCTATATTGTTGTCATAGTAGGCAAGAGGGATACGAGTAGATTCACCGACAGCCTTCAAACCAGCAAAGTGAATGACCCCTGTTGGTTCTTCTTGTTTGAAAATGTCACGAAGAGTATCTGTATCACGGATATCAGCCTCATAGAAAGGCACTTCAACTTCTGTAATTTTCTCAACAACTTCTAAACTTTTACGGTTGCTGTTGACAAGGTTATCCACCACAACAACCTGATGACCTGCTTGGATTAACTCAATAACAGTGTGGGTTCCGATAAAACCTGCTCCACCCGTTACCAAAATCTTTTCTTGCATCTTTTTTCCTCGATTCTCGGATTTTTTCTTATTTTACCATTTTTGATAGGGAATGTCATTTGCCATCCTAGAGGGGAGGCTAAAATTTCAGTAAAATTTTATTCGTTTTTTAGTCGCTTGACATAGTTTTCAATTGGGTAGTTTAGAGGGTCCAAAGTCAACTCCTTGTCTTGGATCAGTTGAGCTAGATGGTAACCAATGATAGGACCAATTGTGAGGCCCGATGAACCTAGGCCACTGGCTGCATAGACACCTGCCAATTCTGGCACCTGCCCAAAGAAAGGAGAGAAATCACTGGTATAGGCACGGATTCCCACACGCTCAGCTCTTGAAGTCGCTCTAGCTAAAACTGGATAGTGAGGCAAGGCTGCCTCCTCCATTTGCTGGAGCAAGGTTTCATCTACCGTCAAATCAAATCCCATGTCATTTTCATGAGTAGCACCTAAGGACAATTTCCCACCTGCAAAAGGAATCAAATCCCACTCCCCTTCTGGCATAACAACAGGATAAGCTTCCATATCTTGGGCCAGCTGATAATCTCGGAGTTGTCCTTTTTGGGGACGAACATCTACTTCATAACCTAAAGGCTCTAACAGGTATCCCAACCAAGCTCCCGTCGCCAAAATAACCTGATCAAACACTTCTTCACCAATCTGGTAACCTGATGCTAAAGGTGTCAGACTCACTTTTTCTTTGACCAGCTTGACATGACTGGCTTCCAGCAAACGAGTCACTAAGAGTTGGCCATCTACTCTCGCTCCACCAGAAGCATAGAGCAAGCGATCAAATCCCTGCAAGCCAGGGAATAATTTATTTGCAGACGCTTGGTCTAAAATGGCTAATTGCCCTATCAAGGGAGATTCTTCTCTGCGCTGAAGGGCCAGTTCGTAGAGTTCTTCCAACTTAGTTTCATCCTTTTTCAGGAGAAAGACTCCCGAACGCTGGTAAAAGTCAATTTCTTGCCCTGACTTGTCTAAATCAGCCAACAAATCCACATAAAAATCAGCCCCCAAGCACGCCATTTTGTACCAGGCTTTATTGCGGCGTTTGGAAAACCAAGGACTGATAATTCCTGCTGCGGCCTTGGTAGCTTGACCTTGTCCATGGTCAAAGACGGTTACCTCTAGGTCACTTTCTTTCGAGAGGTAGTAGGCAGCTGTTGCCCCCACAATCCCTGCTCCAATAATGGCAACTTTTTTCATTGTTTTCACTTTCTAACTAGATATGGTGGAAAGGATTGGTAGATGCTTGACTAGGCAAAATATCAATATCCCAGTCTTTTTCCTCTTTCCATTGACTAAGGAGTGCTGCGATTTTTTCCACAAAAAGCACTTCGATATAGTGACCTGGGTCCAATGCCAACAAACCATCAGACAGCATATCCTGGGCAGTATGGTAGTAGATGTCACCAGTGATATAGACTTCTGCCCTTTTTTCTAAAGCATCCTTATAGAAAGACTGCCCACTTCCACCGCAGATAGCCACTCTTGAAATAGACTTCTGCAAGTCATTCTCTTGATAATGCACCATTCGAAGGCTATCTAGGCCAAAGACTTGCTTGACCTGTTGGGCCAATTCCCAAAATGTCTGAGGCTGAATATTCCCAATCCGTCCAATCCCACGTTCAGGACCTGTCTCCTGTAGATAAGTCGTTTCCTCGATACCTAGCATCTGACAGAACCAGTCATTGAGACCATTTTCAACGATGTCAATATTGGTATGGCTGACATAGACTGCAATGTCATGCTTGATCAGGTCGATGTAAATCTGATTTTGCGGACGACTAGCTACCAAGTCCTTGATAGGACAGAAAATCGGCGCGTGCTTAACGATAATCAAGTCTACACCCTTTTCAATGGCTTCAGCCACCGTTTCTTCACGAATATCCAGAGCCACCATGACCCTTTGGATATCCTTGTCCAAAGTGCCAATTTGCAGGCCACGACTGTCTCCCTCCATGGAAAATTCCTGGGGGCAAAAGGCTTCATACGCCTTAATAACTTCACTTGCTAGCATGGACAACCTCCTTGATGGCTTGAATTTTATCTACTAGAACTTGACGTTCTTCCAAATTTTTTTCAGGGATTTGTCCGAGGGCAAACTCTAGCTTAGCAGCTTCTTTTTGCCATTTTTGGACAAATACTGGACTGACTTCTTTGGACAAAAAAGGACCAAAGCGGACATCGCTGGCTGATAACTTCATTTGTCCTGCTTCCACCACCAAAATCTCGTAAAACTTGCCAGCTTCTTCTAAGATGCTTTCAGCTACAATCTGAAATCCATGCTCCTGTAACCAGATACGCAAGTCGTCTTCACGATTATTGGGCTGGAGGATCAATCGTTCTACATTAGCTAACTTGTACAAGCCTTCTTCCAATATCTTAGCAATCAAACGACCTCCCATGCCAGCAATGGTGATGACCGATACCTGATCTGCCTCTTCAAAAGCTGCCAAGCCATTGGCTAAACGAACCTGGATTTTCTCCTTTAGGCCGTGAGCCTCAACATTTTTGACAGCAGACTGATAAGGTCCCTCCACCACCTCACCTGCAATGGCACTTTTGATTTGTCCTCTTTCGACTAACTCGATAGGCAGATAAGCATGGTCACTTCCCACATCTAGCAAAATGGCTCCCTGTGGCACAAAGGAAGCCACTAATTCTAATCTCTTTGAAATCATCTTCTCTCACTTTCCAAAACTCTATTACCTCTTATTATACCACATTTCAATCTTCAACTTCCCAGTAATATAAGCACCTCTAGCGAAAGAAGTTTCAATGACCTAACGCAATAGATGGATTCACTTGAGAGATTTACACTCAAGAGAAACTCTTTACTTTTCCCATCCCTATCAAGATGCAATTTATGTAATATAAGTCTATTCTTTTCCTATAAAATCTGATAATATAGAGAAAAGAATGATTAGAACAGAGGTTACTTCAATGGCGGTTCCCGATAGACTACCTGCTCGTATGAGATGGATGGACGATCTATTTTCCAACAGATAAAAAACTATCTTGATACTGAAAACAAGGAATATTTTAAGCACCCAAATACCTATAATGGTATTGCCATGCATCTGGAGCCCAACATCCTGACAAGTATGGAGCACTTCGATTTGACTGGCTTTCATTGCGAATGTGAGGATTTCCAAAATCAGGAAGTCTGTAAACACTGGGTTGCCATGGATCTCTACTTTCGTAGCCTCCCCCAAGCTATTCAAGAACGCATTCGTAAATCTAGTCATAAACCAAGTTTTGCCAGCCAACTGATTCCTACCTTGCCATCTGAAGAGCTCCAAGACGAACTGGTAGAAGAAAAAGCTACGGCGCCTTCACTTTCCCTTCATGGACAAGTCGAAATCCGAAATCATAGCCTAGCCTGGACCTTAAAACTACAGGTAGAACAGGCTTCTCGTGCCTATGTTATCAAGGATATAGCTCACTTCATTTTTCTCATTTTCCAACAGGAAGATTACTTTGTTTCACAAAAAATCGGGACAATCAGATTATCCTTGGATCAGTTTAATCAAGCATCCCAAAACCTACTCCTCTATATCAAAAAATATTTCATCGATAGAAATGAATATTCTCATCTCAGCTTTAGTTATGGCATTAGCCCTAGAGATTGTGGACGCTATTTAGAGACTCCTGTTAGCTATTTAAACGACCTCGTGCCACTTTTTCAAGCTTTGGATGTCTTCCAATATGTAACCTCAAAAGCCGAATACCCTCTTATATTCTTAGATGATAGTCCCTTTATCCCAGAAGAAGAAATTTTTAAAGTTGTCAAATCTGATAACTATTATGAAATCATCAATACAGCTTATTTTGGTTTCATTATTCAAGAAAAACTTTGGATTCGACACAATCACTTCCACATCATTAAAAAAGAGCACCGTTACTTTTTAGATAAATTAGCTACTTGGATCTATCATTATCAAGAAAGTTCTCCTCTTATCTTTTCACAGGAAAATAAGGCTGAACTCATGCAAATCTGTACTATCATCTCAAACTATGTTCCTATCAGTATTCCAGATGAATTACAAATCCATGACTTTATCCCCACCTTTGCCTTCTCCAAGACTAGAAATGAAATTGCCCTCAACATGGTGTGGTCCTTTGGAGAAAATCAAGTCCATTCTAAACAAGATCTCCTAACCCTCCCCTATACTTACCAAGCTAGCAAAGCTAGAAAAATCTATCATCAACTGCTTTCTGCTGGTTTCAAAGAGGAATTTCATAGTCTTTCCAAAATCAAAATCGTTGATTTCTTCCTAAAAGAACTACCCCGTTTTCGTACTCTGGGTCAAGTTCAACTAGATGAATCGCTTGAAAAACTCTTAGTAGAAGATCCTGCTGTTATTGACATTTTTGACGACGAAGGCTTCCTTTCAGTTCAGTTTGATTTTTCTATGATTTCAGAAGATGAGGTTAAAAAGGCTATCCAAGCTTTATGGAATCAAGAAAGCCACTACCAAACCAAGCAAGGAAAGGTTCTAGTCTTTGACGATGAAAGTCTCAAGGTTGCCCAAAGTCTCCAAGATCTTCGAGCTAAATTTTCAGACGGAAAAATCAAGATGCACAAATCTCGTGCCTTTAGCCTTTCTGAAACCTTCAAAGACAATGAACATGTCAATTTTTCTCGTGATTTCAAAAAGATGGCTTATGACCTGACCCACCCTGAAGAATTTGATATCAAGCCTTATGAAGTCAAGGCCAAACTTCGCTCCTATCAAAAGGAAGGAGTCAAGTGGCTGAGTATGCTAGATCATTATCATTTTGGGGGAATCCTGGCGGACGACATGGGGCTAGGGAAAACCTTGCAAACCATCACTCTTCTGGAAGCCAACCTTAAACCAGACCAGAAAGCTCTTATCCTAGCTCCAGCCAGCCTTCTTTATAATTGGAAGGAAGAATTCCGAAAATTTGTACCTCACAAACAGGTTGAAGTAGCCTACGGCACAAAAACTGAGCGTATCAAACAAATTGAAAAATCTGCCACTATCACTATTACAAGCTACCCATCTTTTCGATCTGACCTTGAACACTATCAAAAGCAGTCTTACGACTACCTCATCTTAGATGAAGCACAGATGATAAAAAATAGTCAGACCAAAACAGCACAAGTTTTAAGAGAATTTGATGTCAAAACCTGCTATGCCCTATCTGGAACTCCTATTGAAAACCGTCTCGAAGAGATTTGGTCTATTTTCCAGATAGTATTACCAGGACTCCTACCAAGTAAAAAGGAATTTTCAAAATTATCACCTCAACTCGTTGCTAAACTGATTCAACCTTTTGTCTTGCGTAGGAAAAAAGACGAAGTTCTGACAGAATTGCCTGAACTGAGCGAGCACCTCTACAGTAATGAACTCAGCAGTTCACAAAAAACTCCAAGCAGGCAGAGCCTGCTAACTCATGACAGAAAAAGAAGTTTAGCTTA
>NZ_JVLI01000172.1:0-11913 GCF_001072315.1 Streptococcus pseudopneumoniae
AACACTGTTTTGAGGTTGTGGATAGAACTGACGAAGTCAGTAACCATATCTACGGCAAGGCGAAGCTGACGTGGTTTGAAGAGATTTTCGAAGAGTATTATTCTATAAATCTTACTCCTAAGTATACCACATTTGCCCCTAGATGTGAACGAGAGAAACACTTTAGACATTGCCAAGAAGGGAAAAAAAGGGTACAATGTAACAAAATCAAGGGAGATCTGGAATGAAGAAACAAAGCAAGTACCAAGAGGTTGTTTCCTATCTGAAAAACGGTATCGAGTCTGGACGTTTTCCAACGGGTAGTCTGAGATTTTGACAGAAACAAAACTTGAACTAGCACAACAACCCCTAAGGAACACACTTCCCTAGGGGTCGCTTTTTATTTAACTAAATCATTATTTATTTTTTGTTCCTAGTAAACATAAATATTGTATTAATAATTGCAAAAATAAATGCAAACAAAAGGATTTTCCAAAGGATAAATTTTTGTAACACTAAATATGCATATACAAATCCAATCAAAAAGCTAATAATCCCATCTTTTATTAAAAAGTTTTTATCACGCATTATTACATACCACATTGAATTCCCTAAAAAGCCAATTGACCAGCAATGATATAAATATTTGTTTTAAGCCTATTAGCTTTAACAAATCTTAGTACCACTTTAGCTAATTCTAACCAAGCCCTTTTCTGCGCATACTTAACAATTAGCGAAACATTGGTCATAGCAAAAAAATCTTCTCGTATTTTTCCCGCTATACATCCTCCCATCTCATCCCAAGGGACTCTGTCATAGGGATTGTTAATATTAGTTTCTAATTCATTTTCCGCAAGAGCAATATCTTTTTGAGAAAAGTTTTTATAAACATATTCAGTAAAATTTTTTTCATTAACTCCATTTCTAAACATTTGTTCAAGAACATTGACCACATCATCTATTTATTTTTGTTCTTGGGTACTAATTTCAGAAACTTCCGTGGTAGTTACATCATCAGCAAATACTCTAACAGAAGCTATAGAAGGAGACATAACAGAAAATAGTGATAATACAACAAGAGCTGAAGTTACAGTTTTTTAAAATTTCATAAAAAACACTCCTTCAAGTCACAAATATATATATTACTGATAAAATAACTTAATTTTCTGATTTAAAACTCCTTTCTAACAAGTTATTCGTATACTTTTATTTTTCAATTCTATTATACCACAATAAGAAATCGGTTTCAAGCATTTTCCTAAAAATATGTGCAAGTAATAAGGGAAAATTAGCATGAAAACTTTTTAAAACAAATCACCCCCAGATAAAAATACACATTTTGTTTTAAAGACAAAAAAGGGTACGAAAAACTGTCACATCTGCATTTGATTGCTCTTTGATTTCAAAAAAGTATTAAAAATGGGAGTATACCACATTTGTCACTAGATGTGAACGAGAGAAACACCCTAGACATTGCCAAGAAAGAAAAAAAAGGGTACAATGTAACAAAATCAAGGGAGGTCTGGAATGAAGAAACTAAGCAAGTACCAAGAGGTTGTTTCCTATCTGAAAAACGGTATCGAATCTGGACGTTTTCCAACGGGAAGTCGCCTGCCTTCTATCCGTCAACTGAGCCTTGACTTTCACTGTAGCAAGGACACTATTCAACGCGCCCTACTGGAATTACGGCACGAACAATACCTCTATGCCAAGCCCCAGAGTGGCTACTATGTCCTAGAACAAGGGCAACATCAAGACCTAGAAATTGAGGTTACGGACGAACACGCCAGCGCCTATGACGATTTCCGACTCTGTGTCAATGAAACCTTGGTTGGCCGGGAAAACTACCTCTTCAACTACTATGACAACCAAGAAGGATTAGAAGACTTAAGACAATCCATTCATAAACTCCTCTTTGACCAAGCTCTCTACTGCAAGGCAGATCAGTTGGTATTGACTTCTGGAACCCAACAAGCCTTGTTTATTCTCTCTCAAATTTCCTTCCCTAGCCAATCCAAGGAAATCTTGGTAGAACAGCCGACCTATCATCGGATGAATCGCCTCTTGATTGCTCAAGGTCTGGACTATCAAACGATCAAACGAGGCATTGATGGGATTGACTTGGAGGAACTGGAAGGCCACTTCAAAACAGGAAAGATTAAGTTTTTCTATACCATTCCTCGATTTCACCATCCTCTGGGACATTCCTATTCAGAGCAGGACAAACGAGCTATTCTTGACTTAGCTGCCAAATATGGAGTCTATATCGTAGAGGACGACTATCTGGGTGATTTGGACTCTAAAAAAGGCCAGACCTTCCACTATCTGGATACAGAGGAGCGGGTCATTTACATCAAGTCCTTCTCAACCAGCCTCTTTCCAGCTCTGCGGATTACGGCACTCATTCTGCCAAATGCTATCAAAGAAGCCTTTGTGGCCTACAAAAATATCCTAGATTACGACAGCAACCTCATTATGCAAAAGGCCCTGTCACTCTATATTGACAGTCAATTGTTTGAGAAAAACCGTCTTGCTCGCTTATCCAATCAGGAAAACTATCAAAAACAAATCGAGGAAAGACTAGCTAACACTCCTTGTCCCCTTCCTCATTATCCCCTACACGATGGTTTATTACTAGACCTGAGACAGTATCCTAAAATCGCCAGTCTCAAACACAGTCAGCTGAAATTGGACTTCTTTGAAGAGGCCTATTTAAGCACCTGCCCTTATCAATTTGCCAAGGTGTCCTTAGAAAATCTAGAAAAGGTTTTAAATTATTTAAAAGCAGAATTGGAATGACTTCCAACTCTGCTTTTTCTTATTCTTCAACTTCTGTTAGGGTTGCCGCTTTTTCAAGATATTTTTGGTAGGTACCGTCATCCTTGAGTTTTTGGATGACCTTGTCCACCACTTCTTTCAAATCAGCACTATTTTTTCTAAGGGCAACTGCATTAGCTTCGCCATCCTTCATCTTCAAGCTGACAGTTGCGACAGCTAGATCGGCATTTTTAGCAGCATAACTAAGCGCAACAGGCTCATCCATGTGAACAGCATCTACTTTTCCAGCCTGTAATTCATTGACTGCTTCACCCATATTGGTTAGGGAAGTTAATTGAGCTTTTGGCAATTGTTCCTTGACCATTGATTCTGGAACAGTCCCTTTTTGGGCTGCAATATTAGCACTTTCTAGGCTAGTTAAATCCTTGTATTTTTCCACATCAGCCTTACGAACCAAGAAACTAATCTTGTTCTCATAGTAAGGGATTGAAAAATCAAAGACTTCTTTTCTCTCGTCAGTAGCGCTAATTCCTGCAACTGCTAGGTCAGCCTTACCAGTTTGAAGACTAGTCAAAACATTGTCAAAACTCATGCTTGAAATTTCCAACTTAACCCCAAGTTCATCAGCGATAGCCTGAGCCATATCAATGTCCGCACCGACTATCTGGTTTTTTCCATCAACTAAGGATTGGAATTCAAAGGGTGCATAGTCAGGACTTGTCGCCACAACTAATTTCCCCTTTTGCTTAATGGCCTCAACAGCTGACTGAGAACCATTAGAACCCGACTGGCAAGCTACCAAGAAGAAACTTGCAAGAAAACTACATAAAACAAATATCCATTTTTTTGATTTCATAAATAAACAACCTCTCTGTTGATTTTGTATAATTATAACGCTATTCAAGCTGCTTGTCAAGCACTTTTTTGAATTTTTATCTTGAAAATATTTTTTTCATTCAAGAAAAGGAGCTATCAGTTGATTTCAAGCTCCTTTTTATACAGAATGAATCTATTTTATAGTTCGACAATCTTACCTGTTTCAAAGTAAACAACCCATTCACAGATATTTTTAGCATAGTCTCCAATACGTTCCAAGAAGGCAATCACTTGGAAGTAATCACGACCTGTAACGATGGCATCTGGATTTTTCTTGATTTCTTCTGTAGCCAAGTCACGAATGCTATCAAAGTAATGGTTGATTTTTTCATCCATAGCTGCTACTTCATAGGCCTGGTCAACTGAACCATTGAGATAGAGTTCAAGGGCTGCTTCAACGAAGTTCTTGACATCGCGACCCATTCTCTTAATTTCTTCTTCAACAGCTGGGATACGTTGCTCCCCCTTCATGCGAATTGCTGCTCTTGCAATGGAAACGGCATGGTCCCCCATACGTTCCAAGTCCGATACAGCCTTCAAGACTGTTAGAACTGTACGCAAGTCCTGAGAAACCGGTTGTTGGAGGGCAATCATTTCAAATGATTTCTTCTCCAATTTCACTTCGTATTCGTTTACTTCTGCATCGTCTTCGATGACTTCCTTGGCCAAATCACGGTCATGCGTAACAAAGGCACGCACTGTACGATTGATTTGGGATAGCACTTCTTGTCCCATAGCATAGAACTGGTTGTGCAATTTCTCTAAATCTTCCTCAAATTGAGAACGTAACATCATTTATCTCCTTATCCAAATTTTCCTGAAATATAATCTTCTGTTTCCTTGTGTTGTGGGTTTAGGAACATCTTCTTGGTATCATTAAACTCGATCAAATCTCCATCTAGGAAAAATCCTGTCTTGTCAGAGATACGAGAGGCTTGTTGCATAGAACGCGTAACCAAGAGCATGGTGTACTTATCTTTTAGACCATACAAGGTTTCCTCAATCTTACCAGCCGAGATAGGGTCCAAGGCTGAAGTCGGTTCATCCAAGAGAATGATTTTAGGACTGGTTGCCAAGACACGGGCAACGCAGACACGTTGCTGTTGTCCACCTGAAAGCCCGATAGCTGAATCATGCAGGCGATCCTTGACCTCATCCCAGATAGAAGCACGCTGCAAGGCTTTTTCTACCGCTTCATCCAGAACCTGCTTATCCTTCACTCCATTGATACGAAGTCCGTAAACAACATTTTCGTAGATAGACATAGGGAAGGGGTTTGGTTGTTGGAAAACCATTCCGATTTCCTTACGCAATTCAACTGTATCTGTACGTGGGCTGTAGATATTGTGACCGTTGTAAACCACTGAACCAGTTGTGGTCACCTCTGAATTGAGGTCACCCATGCGGTTAATAGCCTTGAGGAGGGTTGATTTCCCTGATCCAGATGGACCGATCAAAGCTGTAATTTCCTTAGGTTGGAAAGAGAGGGAAACACTATTCAAGGCCTTTTTTTGATTGTAGTAAACGGACAGGTCTGACACCTGTAAAATCGCTTCTGTCATACTGTTTCCTTTCTATCCAAAGTGTCCTGTTACGTAGTCATTGGTTGACTGTAGTTTGGCATTTTGGAAAATATTAGAGGTCTTATCGTACTCAATCAAGTCACCCAAATAGAAAAATCCTGTGTAGTCACTAGCACGCGCAGCCTGTTGCATACTGTGGGTCACGATGATAATGGTAAAGTCCTTCTTCAACTCCAGCATGGTTTCTTCAAGTTGAGCAGTCGCAATCGGATCCAAGGCTGACGCCGGCTCATCCATCAAGAGAATATCTGGTTTAACCGAAATAGCACGAGCGATACAGAGACGTTGCTGCTGACCACCTGATAGGGTCAAGGCTGACTTGTGCAAATCATCTTTGACCTGGTCCCAAAGGGCAGCTTGACGAAGGGAGGTTTCTACAATTTCATCCAAGACTTGCTTGTCCTTAACCCCTGCACGTTCATGGGCAAAAGTGATATTGCGATAGATAGACTTGGCAAAGGGATTTGGGCGTTGGAAGACCATTCCAATGTGCTTACGCATTTCATAAACGTTGATTTCTGGGCGGTTGACATCAATCCCTTGATAGAGAATTTGACCTGTGACCTTGGCAATATCAATGGTATCATTCATACGATTGAGACTGCGGAGGTAGGTTGATTTCCCTGAACCAGAAGGGCCAATTAAGGCTGTAATTTTATTTTTTTCAAATTGCATATCGATGCCCTTGATGGATTCATTTTTACCGTAGTAAACATGTAAATCCTTAGTAGAGAGGGCCACTTTCTCTTCAGGAAAGGTGATGATATGCTTTTCATCCCAATTATATTTTGACATGGCTTCTCCTTTAGGCAGCGGTTAATTTCTTATGTAGGTAGCTTCCGAGTTTACGAGCTCCAAAGTTAAAGATGAGGATAAAGATGAGGAGCACGGCCGCAGAACCTGCTGATACGATAGTTCCATCTGGAATGGTCCCTTCACTATTGACTTTCCAGATGTGGACAGCCAAGGTTTCTGCTTGACGGAAGATAGAGATTGGACTAGTCACACTGAGAATATTCCAGTTATACCAGTCAAGGGCTGGAGCGGATTGTCCTGCTGTATAGATAAGAGCCGCAGCCTCACCAAAGATACGACCAGAGGCCAAGACAACCCCCGTCACAATACCTGGAAGGGCTTCTGGAATGACCACATGGACAACAGTCTCCCAACGTGAAATCCCAAGGGCCAGACCAGCTTCACGTTGCGTATGGTGAACATGTTTCAAACTGTCCTCAACATTTCGAGTCATCTGAGGTAAGTTAAAGACTGTCAAGGCCAAGGCACCTGAAATGATTGAAAATCCATACTCAAACTGAACTACAAAGATCAAGTAACCAAAGAGACCTACAACCACTGATGGCAGTGAAGACAAGATTTCAATACAGGTTCTGACAAAATTGGTCACAGGACCTTTTTTAGCATATTCAGCTAGGAAAATCCCAGCTCCCATAGATAAAGGAACAGAGATAATCAAGGTGATGACCAAAAGGAAGAAGGAATTATAGAGCTGAATTCCAATCCCTCCGCCTGCTTGGTAAGAAGATGATTTGCCAGTCAAGAAAGACCAAGAGATGTGGGGCAAACCACGAACCAAGATATAAAGAATCAAGGATGCCAAGATGGCAACGATAATTCCTGCAATTGAGTAGAGGACAGCTGTTGCAATTTTATCTAATTTCTTAGCGTGCATAGTTTTTCTTTCCTCTTTCTTTCGTAATCAATTTAATCACACTGTTAAAGGCCAAACTCATCAAGAGCAAGACTAAGGCCAAGGACCAGAGAACGTTATTATCAACTGTTCCCATAACGGTATTTCCGATACCCATGGTCAAAACAGAGGTCAAGGTCGCAGCAGGTGTTGTCAATGAAGTTGGGACTACGGCTGAGTTTCCGACCACCATCTGAATGGCCAAGGCCTCACCAAAGGCACGCGCCATCCCAAAGACAACAGCGGTGAAAATCCCTGAACGCGCCGCCTTCAAAGTCACGCGCCAGATGGTTTGCCAACGAGTGGCTCCCATAGCCAAACTGGCTTCGCGGTAGTGACGAGGCACCGCACGCAAGCTATCGGTTGTCATAAAGGTTACCGTCGGTAAAATCATGACAAAGAGAACGAAAATTCCTGACAAAATCCCAAAACCAGTTCCACCAAAGACACTACGGACAAAGGGAACTACGACCTGCAAACCGATAAATCCATACACGACGGAAGGAATTCCGACCAGCAATTCAATAGCTGGTTGCAAGATTCTCGCACCCTTTGGTGAGACTTCGGTCATAAAGACTGCCGCACCAATGGCAAAAGGAGTTGCGATAAGGGCTGACAGGATTGTGACAATAAAGGATCCCAAAATCATAGGAAGGGCACCAAATTGTTTACCTGAAGGATTCCAAGTTTGGCCAAAGAGGAAATCAAAGATATTGACCCCATTGACAAAGAAGGTCGACAAGCCTTTTTGGGCTACGAAAATCAAAATCATGGCCACAATGATGACAATCAAAGACAGACAGGCAAAGGTCAAGCCTTTTCCTAATTTCTCTAGACGAGAGTTCTTTGAGGGAGAAAGTAATTTTTTAGCTAATTCTTCTTGATTCATTAGTGACTCCCTTCTAGTGCTGTCACCGTTCCTACAGCATCTTTTTCAACCTTCATTTCCTTAACAGAAATATAGCCCATTCCCTTAACGATTCCACTTTGCGCTTCATCTGAGAGGACAAAGTTGAGGAATTCTGCCACCAATTCATTTGGCTGACCTAGGGTGTACATGTGTTCATAGGACCACAAAGGCCAGTTATTGGTTGTAACATTTTCTGCAATCGGCTCATAGCCATTCAACTTCATGCGTTTCACCGAGTCATCCACATAGGCAAAAGCTAGGTAAGAAATGGCTCCTGGTGTCTGGGAAACAATGTTTTTGACCATCCCGTTTGAATCTTGTTCCTGACTCTGCACGGCAGATTGGCCATCCATGACAACACTGTCAAAGGTCGCACGCGAACCAGAACTTGCCGCACGGTTGATAATAGAAATGGCTAGATCTTTCCCACCGACTTCTTTCCAGTTGGTCACTTGACCTGTGAAGATGCTACGAAGTTGCTCGGTTGTCAGATTTTCAACGTCAACTTCTTTGTTTACAATGACTGCCAAGCCCGCTACGGCTACCTTGTGATCCACTAGAGCGGATGCGTTGATACCGTCTTTTTCCTCGGCAAATACGTCTGAATTTCCTACATCAACGGCTCCAGATTGAACCTGAGACAGACCTGTACCAGATCCTCCACCTTGGACGTTGACTGTTTTTCCAACGTGCAGAGAGCCAAATTCATCTGCTGCTGCTTCGACCAAGGGCTGAAGAGCCGTTGAGCCAACAGCTGTCATGGATTCTCCACGATCAATCCAGCTAGCACATCCCGCCAAAGATCCTGCTAGCAAAAGAGCTGCAAGGGATAGAGCGAGTTTTTTCCTTTTTTTCACTGTTTTTCTCCTTGAAAATAATGGTGAATGCTGTGAATTTTTTCAACTATTTATTTATATTTTTCTTTTGAAAATTGGGAGCTAACTGACGTTGCTAGCTTGGTTTTACTAGAAATTCACTCAGTTGCCTTCTCCACCAATTTTGACTTAAAATGAAAGACAATTTGAAAAAAATCCATACTTCCACTATAACATAGACAAGCTACTTTGACTAGCATTTTCACTTGAATCTGAGTCCTTTTGGAAAATAATTTTTCAAAACATTTCCCGTCACCTTAGCAAAGCCCAAACCATTTCCTTGAACCAAAACTTGGTACCAACCATTTGGCAGACTTTCCGCCAGCTGAACGGTTTCTCCAGCCGCATACTTTACAAACTCCTCTTGGGCAATTTCAACTGACTGCTTGACCTGACTCGGTTTCAAGGCTAGACCAAGAGCAAAACTAGGCTCAAAGCGTTTCTTCTTAAAGGTCCCTAGATGCAGGCCATTGCGAGCAATCTTGAGTTTCCCTAAATCTGGCAAGAATTCGGGCAAGAGATAGAGTTGGTCCCCAAAAGTCTGCAAGATTCCCCTTAGATTGACCTGCAAATGTTTTTGTGCAAATTCCTGCCACAAAGTAACTTGTTCTCGGCTGAGATTGCTCTTACTTGCCTTACGTTTAGGTGCTAGATTTTCACCTTTAAATTGTAAATGAGCGACAAACTGCCCCTCTCCCTTAAAATGATGAGGATACATCCGAGCCGTTTCTGGCAGGTCAATACCAGCTACCATTCCATTGATATGCTCTACTGGCAACAAATCAAAATCATACTCTTTTAGTAGCCAATTGACAATCTCTTCGTTTTCCTCGGGTGCCCAGGTACAGGTTGAATAAACCAAGCGACCACCTTCAGCTAGCATGGTTACTGCATCTTCCAGAATTTCTCTTTGCAAACTTGCACATTGACTCGGATAATCTAAGCTCCAATAGTCCATAGCATCTGGTTGCTTACGAAACATCCCTTCCCCCGAGCAAGGGGCATCAAGGACAATGAGGTCAAAATAGCCTTTAAAGACCTTGGCCAAGCGGTCAGCAGATTCATTGGTCACCACAACATTTGTCGCTCCAAATCGCTCCATGTTTTCTACTAAAATCTTAGCCCGTTTGCTTGAAATTTCATTGGAAACAAGGAGACCCTCCCCTGCTAGATAGGCTGCTAGCTGAGTTGATTTTCCACCCGGTGCAGCTGCCAAGTCCAAGACTTTCATTCCAGGACTAGGTTGGGCTACCTGAGCAACCATCTGGGCAGCGGGTTCTTGCGAATAGACCAAACCTGTAGCATGTTCAGGCGATTTCCCTGAAACCTTCCCATAGTGGCCCCAAGGGGTTTGAGGAATAGCATCAGGAAAGGAAACTGGAGCTTCTTTTAAAGGATTAACCCGAAAGGCCGAAACCGCTTCCTCCTCAAAAGAGGCAAGAAAATCTCTTGCCTCATCTCCTAGTATCTCTTCATATTTTTCAACAAATCCTTCTGGAAATTGCATTTAAGTTCTTTTCCTTTCGTAAATATAGGACTGAATTTCCTCCTGCATCTCAATAGGTAGCAGCATGACCGGCTGTCTGGTTTGAAAATTAGGAGTTTCACCAGAAAGAGTCACAATCCGATAGCCCAGACTTTCCCCTAAAATACTAGCGGCAGCATAATCCCATGGTTGCAGATAAGTGACATAAGTCAACAAACGCCCTGACAAAATCTTGGCAAAACTAATAGCCGCACTCCCATAGACACGGACACCGAGGACCGCTCGACTCAAATCAGCCAAGCCCCATTCATTGTTTTCCAACATACCACTATTTCCTGCAATGAGAAAATCTCCAAGTGGTTTTGCTTTAAAGGGAGCTAGGGGCTTATTATTTCGACAGACTGGAAACTTACCACCACCATAGTAACAATCCCCTTTGACCACATCATAAATGAGGCCAAACTGTCCCTGACCATTTTCAAAATAAGCCATCATAACAGCAAAATCTTCCTGCTGGGCCACAAAGTTATTAGTACCATCAATCGGATCAATGACCCAAACCTTGCCCTCTTGAACCGAAGCTCGCAGACAACCTTCTTCAGCGCAAATCTTATCCTCAGGATAACGGGATAAAATCTCACTAACCAAGAGCTCCTGAACTTCCTTGTCCAGTCTGGTCACCAAATCTGTCGGAGAGGACTTGGTCTCAACCTGCAAGTCTTCCTGCATGTGGTCAAGGATATACTGGCCCGCTTTCTTAATTAGCTCTTTAGCAAATTCAAACTTACTTTCCAAGAGAAATCTTTCCTTCCCCTTTTTCCTTGGCAGCATGAACTGCTCGGTAAAGCGAATAGCCACTAACCGTTTCAAATTCTCGTCCCAAACGTTTCTCTTCGCTCTTGCTTGGCACAACCAATTTGAATCCCTTATAGGAATCCAGTAGCTTTTTAGCCTCTACCTTGTCTTCATAGGCAGCTTCAACATCATTAAAAAAAGAAAGCACTGAAGCAAGTTCTTCAGTGCTCCACGACAAATCTAGTGGGTAACTATACTGTTTGTTCATTAACTAATACCAGCTCTCATTCTTGCTTCTTTTAGCTCTTGCTTACGGTAACTACGAGGGAGAAAAGCACGAATCTCATCTTCATTAAAACCAATCTGCATACGTTTGGCATCGATAATAATTGGGCGACGCAAAAGACTAGGGTACTGCTCAATTAAATGAAGCAACTCCGATACCGAAATACTCTCTACATCAATATTCAATTTTTGAAAAATTTTTGAACGAGTTGAAATGATGTCATCAGTACCATTTTCGGTCAAGGAAAGGATGTGTTGCAATTCTTTTCTTGTTAAAGGACTGGTCATAATATTGTGTTCCACAAAAGGTACCTTATGTTTCTCTAACCAGGCCTTCGCCTTACGACATGATGTACAGCTCGGTGATAGAAATAGTGTAATCATGCTTTTCTCTTCTTATCTATACTTTGCTACTTCTATTATACAAAAAAATAAAGCGCTTGACTAGGGATTTTTAGAAAAAAAGCCTATTTTTTCAAGAAAAATAGACTGTTTGCGAACGATTGAGGCAATGTAGATTTAGTTAATTCACTCTTATACTCTTCGAAAATCAAATTCAAACCGCGTCAACGTCTCCTTGCCGTACTCAAGTACAGCCTGCGGCTAGTTTCCTAGTTTGCTCTTTGATTTTCATTGAG
>NZ_JVLI01000173.1:0-3152 GCF_001072315.1 Streptococcus pseudopneumoniae
AATTACAGTATAGCACAGGAAGTGATTTTTTGCGCTTTTTTACTGTTTTTTTTCAAATAAAAAATCAACTCAAAAATAAAACTGCGCAGTAACTTCTGTATTGACCACAATCAAGCTAAAGAGAGACTGTGTTTTTGTATAATTGATGTTTTAGATGCTAGATTCTTGACCAATTTTGTGAGATTCATACTCATAAAGATGAATCCTAGCTATGTTATGACAGCTTATTTATTTCTAACATAAACTCTGCACATGCCAACAATACTCTCTCATCTGCCCCAAGGGGAAACATCCATTTTCTGTTTGACATAAATTCGAAAGCCTTCTTCATGCAGAAGTTAGTAACCCTTTTACATCTGACATAAATAACCTAGTTCAACCACTTCATAGGCATTACTTCCTGTTTCATTCTTATTTCATACTCTTCGAAAATCTCTTCAAACCACGTCAGCATCGCCTTACCGTATATCTGTGACTGACTTCGTCAGTCTTATCTACAACCTCAAAACAGTGTTTTGAGCAGCTTGCGGCTAGCTTCCTAGTTTGCTCTTTGATTTTCATTGAGTATCAATTATAAACCATGGCATAAAAAAACGAGCATATCCAACTGATACAATGCTCGTTTTTTTACTATTTTAGAGGTTTTTTTGGCTCAACCTCTTTTTGATTACTAAAAATTAAAAAATTCCATGGCCTGTTTGAAAAGCAATTCAGTATACTCTGGGTCTTCTTGAGCAATGGTAACTTGATCTTGAATCATTTCCAAGTCATCTGTTATCATGCCATCTGCTCCCAATTGAACTGATTTATCAAAGGACTCTGAACTATTAATGGTCCAAACGTACAATTTCTGATCGGTATTCCAAAGCTTGTTGACAAAATTTTCATCTAAAGTTGAATACTCCATAGTGTAACCTGTAGCCTTGGTTCTTGGAAAAATACTATTGTAAGGTAGGATGAAATAGACTGGAATTTGTGAATCGTAGGCTAACACTTGGTCAATCACATGGTAGTCTAAGGACTGCATTTGGTGACCATTCTGCTTAAGAACAGTTCCATATTTTCCCATAAAGCGTTTCATCATATCTGGGCTATCTTTTCGACTGGTCTTAATCTCAATAAGGAGTTTTTGATGCAATTCATTGGCTTTATTGAGATAGTCATCAAAACTGGACACCTTGCTATGATAACCATTTTCTGAAATATCAAGTTTGGTTAATTCTTTCAAAGTTAGATCCTGTGGATTGGCATTAACTCCTGTCAGGTTCTTGATATTGGCATCATGCATCATGACAAACTGGCCATCTTTTGTTTCCTGAACATCTGTCTCAACGAAATCTGGAGATAACTGAGCGGTTTTTTCTAGTGATTGGACGGTATTTTGCACACCATTCTTATTGGATACTCCCCTATGAGAAATGATTAAAGGTTTATTGGCGACTGGAGCTTCTAAATAAACATAACCCTCAAGAGTGAAAAAGATACAAGCACAGCCCATCACTCCCCATCTCATCCAGTGGTCTTTCTTTCTCCTTGGTGTAATTTCTAGTTCTTCTCCTGTTAAGAAGGAAACAAATTTAATGAGAAAGTAAGTCAAGGCCATATAGTGGAAATTCTTAATCAAGACAAAGTTAAGAATTCCCAGTACAAGAGATTCCTTATGAGTCAGACCATCCATCAGTGCCTGACTTGCTAATATTGGAATCAATAAAAGAATGAAAAATAGGTAGGTTTTGACGATAATCCAGAGTAAGTTCCAAATATAAAACCAGGAGTGCTTTCTTGTCTTTTCTAGACTGTATTTGACTGCTTCTTTGACTGTTTTTTTCTCAAATAAAAGCTGGGGTAGGGCAAACATCAAACGTATTGAAATGTAAAACAGCAACAAGGCTAGAACAGTGATTACCAAACCGACCAACCAGTACTTATCTTCTACATAGGCTACTATGAATTCCGGAATGACAATTTTATTGAGGTAATAAATCTTTAAAATCTTTCGAATCAATGGAAAGAGCATCATGACATAAAAGAAAATAAAGGCCATTTTTGAAATCGTCACTTGCTTCATAAACAAGAAACTTTGACGAAAGACCTTGCGACTGTACTCCAGCAAGGTCCTCCTTTCATGATAGAGGAGATGGCGAGCTCCGATAAAGAGAAGTCCTATCTGGTAATAGGCAATCAGTAAATTAGCAATTACCAAAACAAATAAAGCAAGACTAACAAATGGCGACCCTTTTATAATGGCAAAAATATTGTTGTAGGAAAGAAAGAGATAGCCTGTCTGACGGAGTAACAGTCCAGCAATCCAAGAATTAAGTGGTAACCAGACAAACTCAATCATCATGAATATCAAGAAAAAGAGAAAGAGAATTTTATCTAGATTAAAGTAGATTTTCCTAAAACCTAGATTTTTAGGTTTTTCAGGTTTCATAGGCACTCCTAGTCAAATAATTGAGACAAGTCCAAGCTGCCAAAAGGATTGTTTGATAAGCTACTTTCTGCCTCTAACAATTCTCTAGCTTGATCTGACTCTAGGAAGGACTCGTAAACACGCGCCGTCATCCGAGCATCCTCCAAGCTATTATGGGACTGACCTTGAAATCCAAGAAACGAGGCAACAGCTTGCAATTTGAGATTGGCAATACCATGTAAATCCGAACTGCGACGTTCAAAAGCTTCATCATACAAATCCACCTTATACTGCTGGCTATAATCTAAACCATGATCCGCTAAAATAGGTAGATCACTTTTAGCAGCATTGTAGCCTACCATGGGTAAAGAACCCACAAACTCTTGGAATTCTTTTATGACTTCCTCCACTGGAGGAGCATCTTTTAAGGTCTCGGCTGTAATCCCAGTCAAACCATTGATAAAACTTTTTAGAGGCACACTAGTATGGACATAGGAATCATAGGCGTCGATTTCCCGACCATCTCTAAAACGCACTGCCGATACTTGAATCAAGTGTGTTTGTCCTTCATGCTGATTAAATTCTAAGTCAAAAGCAATGTAATCTTCTAATCGTTCCATTTTCTACCTCTCCTATACTGTTATTTTATACTCTTCGAAAATCAAATTCAAACTGCGTCAGCTTCGCCTTGCCGTAGATATATGTAACTGACTTCGTCAGTCTTATCTACAACCTCAAA
>NZ_JVLI01000174.1:0-25184 GCF_001072315.1 Streptococcus pseudopneumoniae
GTGTTTTGAGCAGCCTGCGGCTAGCTTCCTAGTTTGCTCTTTGATTTTCATTGAGTATCAAAAAAATCAGCTTCTTGATAACTTCGATTTTCAGGTAGGGTCAAATCTACATCCTCCTCCACATCGTCCACTGTCAGTTCAACCGTTTGAGGTAAATTTTTCAAACGATAATGCTTTTGCCTTTGACCTTCAATACTAGCAAAATCAAGCAAATAGCCATTCACTCGGATTTGAACTAAAAGAAGATGATTGGTCATATTTTCCATGATGAGAATATCTTCTAAACCACCTCTGGCACTAGGATAATCAGGTACCCTGCGAATACGGATTTTTTCACACATGAGCAAGCTCCCTCATATCAATGATTTCATCGGCCTTATTCCAGACTAGGGGATTATGGGTTGCAATGATGATGATTCGATTTTCATCTTTCAAATCCACCAAGAGATTCATAACCTCCTCTGAATTTTCAGGATCAAGAGCTGCTGTTGGTTCATCTGCCAAAATCAAGGGTGGATTTTTCAAAATAGTCTTCGCAAGGGCAACTCGTTGGGCCTCTCCCCCAGATAAAGTATAAATTTTTTGTTCCAAATCCAAATATCCTAGATTAACTTTTTCTAAAGCCTCCACTTGCCTTTCCAAACGTTCTACTTTTGAGATTTTCTGACCGACAAAGCCCAAATCCAAATTCTCTTTGATTGATTGGTTTTCTAAGAGGCCAAAATTTTGAAAGAGATAGCCCATCTGGTCTCGAAAATACTCACGAGTGGGTATGGTTTTTAAATCTTTCCCCTGATAGAGAACCCTTCCTCCATCTATCTTTTCTAGCTTTCCTAAGATATTCAGCAGAGTCGTCTTTCCACTCCCGCTCTTTCCGATTAAGGCATAAACCTTGCCCTTCTCCAGCTTGAGATTTAAACCAGAGAAAATCGCGCGGTCATTAAACTTCTTTTCCAATCCTTGAATATCAATCATCTTATTTTCCTTTCAATACTGCCATGCTACCAGCTTCTTCCTTTTTATCCTGCCTTACTAAAATCAAGAGGGCGTTAAGAGTAAATAAAGCTACAACTAGAGCGCTAATCAAGCTATCTCCTGTCAAAACACTAGATAGGATTAGGCCAAGCAAGAGAACTCCTCCTTGCGTCAGTAAATACTTGCCATGAAGCTCATAGATTGTCATACCAGCAAGACGTTTAATCATAAGCTCCCGTCTGAACTGCTCAAAATAGAGAAGATTCATGGAATCAAATAACAAGATAGCCGTAGACAGGGTCAAAATCGTCCCAATAAGGAGAGAGTAAAACTCCACCCGTTTGTCATTTAGTACCTTGGCAAAAAATAGCTGGCTTTTTACCAAGTAAGAGACCTTGTGATACAGACCTTGCTCTTTTAGAGCTGTAATGCTGTCTCCATATTGATCTAGTTTCAAGGCACTATTAGCCGTAGTTCCCCACAACATCCCTGCAACAGGTCTTGTTCCAGTCGCTTGCGGCGTTAAAACTACAATAATCGGATCTTTTAGGTACTGGCGTGTCGTCTTGTACCCATCATTATAGAGGAAACGTTCCTGTCCTGTTTCTGTAAAATCTAGCCTTAGCTGTGGGAGGTAGTGTTTCTGACTCGTCACTTCTACACTTTCAGATGAAAATCTTTGCAGGTAATCTGTAAATAATCTTTGATAGTAGGCAGACTGCTCTCGCAAGCTCTCAGGCAAGATCAGCCCAAACTCTCCCTCAGACAAGTTTTGCATCTTATCCATAAACTCTGAAGAAACGGTAATCTTTTCTTCTATCAGATAGCGCGGTGAGACATAGATAACATTCCCTGACGGTGTGTAGTCACTGAGACGATTGCCATCTAGGTCCACTTCTGCTCCATCTGAGAAATTGTCAACATTGCTCATGATATAAAAAGAGTCTGTATTTGCTAACCGTTCTTCAGTAAATGTCTGCCACTCACGATTATCCTTACGCATTCCTTCTTCATCGGCAAATGCACTAGACCAACCAAAGGATAGACGGTAACGGTCTGAGGACTGACTCCATTTATCGCTAGCTCTCTCCATCTCCTGCATTTCACGGTAGTGGGGTAGGAGAGCTGTCGCACTCGATCCTACAACCAATACAGCTAAGAGTTGCCCCATCATCATCAATGTCAGCATACGTTTGAGAGGGAGTTTCCCTTTCAATAGATCCACCAGACTATTTTCCTGTAAACCAAGTAGATACACGACACTTAGTAAGGTAGAAATCCCGGCCAGGATCAATCCATAAAATAGAAGAGCAATGATGACCAGTTGCACCGTTGCCATAAACAAGGCACCTTGATACCAGAGAATCCCCAATCCCAAAAGACTGGATACTAGCACCGAGAAGATAAGCTGTCTCACATCTTCTAACACTGGTCTGAGAACCACCCCAAACAAGCTCTCACCAGCGATTAAACGAATCCCTGCTTCACGGAGGGATTTTATCCGATAAATCAGGGTCAGACTCATAAAGGTCAGCAGAAAAATAGCTAGACTCAGTAGTCCCATTGGGGTAGCCGCCAAGAGGACGACCATTGAAAATGCCTCTGTTCTATTCGAGACAACACCATTATAGCCAAGTTCTTGCAGGGCGGTCTGTAAGCTCACTCCATCCAAACTCCCTGACACAATCAAGTAAGACCCTAATAAATCACTCGTTTCTGCACTCTCCTTGGAGGAAATGGTCAAACCTTCTGGAAGCTCTCCCTGACCATAAGTGGCATAGGTAAAGCGTGTTTCTCCAGCTTCATTTGGCTCAACAATCCGTCGGGCGATGAGACTATTATGCTCTACCGCCAAGTGACTCAAAGCCTCTGTCACCTCTTCGCGACCAGCTACTGGTTGATTTATCACCATTCCTGTCACATCAACAGAGGGATAGTTACCAAATAAAATCTCTTCTCGATGGTCAACGGAAGTTATCACCATATAAAGCGATACCAATACCATTGAAATCAAAATAAATAAACGTTTCATCATTTCCTCCAAACAGTTACTTGGTCACTTAGCGAGAAGATGACCACAGTCACTGTGATGTTAAGAAGTTATTAAGTTCTTTCTACTAGCAACATCTTCAAATATATTATATCCGTTTTTTCAAGAACTATCACGGACGTCAATGTCCTTAAAATCTAACTATTTCATATTATTTTTAGCTTATATCTAAAAAAACAGTTCTAAAGACGAACTTTAGAACTGCTTCAAGACCAGAACAAGGACATTATTGTCATTGCTTCACTATGTTTATAAATATTTTTTTACATCCTCTTGCCATTCCTCTGTCAATTTCTTTACTAGAAATTCATCTCCAATTAGCTTCGCAAATGTTTTAGAAGACTGATAAAATGATTCAGCTAAACTAAAATCTCTTTTTTCTCTTAATGCTTGCTTCCACAAAAACATAAATACAAGAGGTTTCTTTTGATAATCTTGAGTTTTATCCATAATTTCTTGTAAACACGATAGATAATCATTAAAGCAATCAGTTACTCCTACCTTTTCAAGACAACACATTCCTGAAATAAGAGTATCTCTAATTATAAAGAAGTTTTCTAATTGAGTTACCTTCTTCTGTTCTAAAAGAAAGAACATTAGCTTTTCGATTTGATTCACAAATTTGGCAAGATCTTTTCTAATAAGCATTTGATAAAAAAACAAACGAATCAACAACATATCATTTATTGAATAAGCTTCTTTTTCTATAATCTGAGGCATATGTTCCTCAAGTATTAACTCTGCGTATTCAGGCCTTCTAGTTCTAGAAGTATCCAAACACGCCTGCAATACTTCACATGCTAATTGTTCCTCTTTGGGAAGATTATCAAAGTATGTTTTATAAATCTCTTCCAAACACGCTTCTTTCTTATTGTATTCCTCTTCTTTACCATAGATTGGTTCACGTAAAATCTGGTATTTCAATTCTAAATAAGCAGAAGGGAGAGCTGAAAAATCCGGCATAAGGCTATAAGCTGGAACTCCTAAACGACGAGCAATATAGTCTAACTTGGGTAAACTCGGTTGCGAAGCTCCACTTTCAATTCTCGACAGTTGACGAACTGTCAGTTCTTGCTCATCTCCACAAAAATCTGGACGACTAATTCCTTTTTCTATCCGAATCTCTTTAATTTTTTGACCAATTAACATCAGACGCCTCCTCTTCTACCTGCTTCGAAAAATACTGTGAAACTTAAAAAATTGTAACGGCTACATCTTTCCTACTCATAAGATTTCATAGCTTCTTCCACTTCTGCCAAGGTAACCCCAAACAACTCTAAGCGTTTGAGAAGTTGCTTGCCGTTAGAATAGCCTATTCGGAGAGCCTCTCCTAGATATTCTCGTCGCTTACGGCTGTCTGCTCCCGCTAAGAAACCTAGGCGAATCAAGTCGCTACGACTGATATCAAACTGACTCTCATGTTCAAATTGTTCTGTCACCTGTGCCAGCGCTGTTTTCAAATCATCATAGCTAGCATGTTCGATTCCCAGAGAACGTCCCTTGGTTTTGGACTTAGGAACAGCTTCATCTCGTTTGAGGAAGGCATGCTGAACTGTTGGAATGGCCGTCATAATCATGTGGCGAATCCGCTCGCCATTAAAATCTGGGTCTGTAAAGACAATGACTCCATGACGCTCATGTAGGCGCTGAATACGCTCTATATCCTGGTCATTGATGGCGGAACCTCGGGTTTCATAGGTCTCTACATCGAAATAACGTTTGAGATTGGCCGTATCATCGCGGCCTTCAACCACGATGACTTGGGAAATTTTCATTTTTTTCTTCGACGACATATTTTTTCCCACTCACTTTGAACACTACTGTCCATAAATTTTAATTGCGGTGCACTACCCTCAACTCTAGAATCCAATAAATCAAAAATATATCTAAGTTTTTGAGAAAAATTCAAAGACGTCCCTACTAAAAATTCATTCCCTAGGCTATCTCTAACCATTAGATATTTATCAAATGTTGTGTTAACGCCTTCCAGTGAATCTTCAACCGATACGACACACGGAATGTTTAAAGTCGATCCATCAATTTTTGAAATAATTTTTTCAAATATAATTTCCATCATTTTAGATTGTTGTTCTATACCAATATAATCCTGTCCGTATAACTTAAAATCATATTTTCCATTTTCATAATTTTTACGGGAAATTTCAATTGAACTGCCATCCGCTACTCCCGTTACGTTTAAGAGTGTCCAAATATCTATTTTTTTAACAATCAAACCTGTTTTTCTATAGCATTCCGAATACATGTCAAGATTGATTTTTGTTTTATCACCTCCAACAACCCAGTCTTGTTTTCCTTCATTCGAAATAATAATCAAATATTTCTTATCTTTAGTTACATTTGGGTTATATATAATATAATCTAACGTATCTAACCAAAAAATTGCATCTGAATAATGTCTAGGTACTGATTTACCTCCTAAAAAAATTGTTCGGTTAGATTTTCCATCAATATCTTCATATCCCGGAGAAATGTTTGACTTATAACGCTCATTTATTGCTTCAGTATATCTACTCAAGATATCATCAGTGTAGTCTAATCCTAACTTTACCTCATCTAGGAATTTCTCAATTACTCTCTTTATTTCATCGACACTCGTAGTTGATAATTTCCAATCAACTTTTTTTAATAGCTTATTTTTCTCCTCTGCCAATTCATCATTTATCAACTTCAACTTTTCTTCATAATTTTTAATTTTATCTACATACTCATTTTTAAAACTTGAAATTTGTTCGTACATAGATCTCATAGCATCATCTTTTTTATATTTTTCAATTTCATTAAAAAGATTATTATTTATGGTATTTTTTATTCTAAAATCTAATAGTTGATTTGACTCTTCAATGTTCGAAATTATTTTTTTTGCTTTTTTTACTTGTTCCTTCCGCTTATTTATGGTGTTTGATTCATTTTCTAAATATTCAATTTGTGTTACATATGGAATATAAACATCATTTTTTATTATATTGAACGAATCTACTATTTTATCACCCAAAACATAATCTTTCAGAGGGAATAGTAAGCAATTATTATCAATTACAAAAATTGATTCTTTAATCATCTCATTTGTAAAATCTTTATTATATTCTTTAATAAAATTAACCATTATAATTTCTCCTTTAATACTTAATTCCAAAAATTCGTTCTGCATTTGCAGTCGTTGCTGCCGCCAGCTCTTCTGTCGTCATCCCACGTAAATCCGCTATAAAGTCCACCACATAGCGAGTGTAGGCTGTTTTATTTTCACGACCCCGTTTAGGAACAGGAGCCAAGTAAGGAGCATCCGTTTCCACCAACATCTTGTCCAAAGGTAACTCTTTAGCCGCTTCTTGGATGTCAGTTGCCTTCTTGAAAGTCACCACTCCTGAGAAGGAAATGGTCATGCCAAGCGCAACAAACTTCTCTGCCCATTCAAGAGTCCCTGAGAAAGAATGCATGATACCACCACGAGGACCAACTCCCTCACTCTTGATAATCTCATAGGTGTCTTCCAGCGCATCACGGGTATGGACAACAAAAGGCAAATCCAAGTCCTTAGATAGCTGAATCTGACGGCGAAAAACCTGCTCCTGCACCTCTTTGGGCGCTGTCATCCAATGATAATCCAAACCAATCTCACCCAAGGCAACTACCTTTGGATGCTTGAGCTTATCAAGCAAGTAGTCTTCAATTTCCTCTGTGTAAGTCCCTGCTTCTGTCGGATGCCAACCGATAGTCGCATAGAGCTGGTCATACTCATCTACCAACTCCAAGGCACGCTCAATCGTCGGTTTATCAAAACCAACAATATTCATCTGTGTCACACCCATCTCAGCAGCCAAGGCAATTTCTTCTGCCTCACGACCTGCAAATTCTTCTACATTCAAGTGTGTATGTGTATCAAAAATCATCTCTTCTAACCTCGTTTTCTATCTACTATTATAGCAAAAAAACTGACCTCTCTCCTCATCTGAAAAAAATATTCTAAAACCCATTATCATCTCTTGACGCTCTTTTTCCAAAGCAGTATAATAGCACTTATTGAAATTTTCAGAAAAGGAAAATACCATGTTTACAAAATTAAAACAGACTTTTATCGGTCGTCCTCTTAAGTCATTAACTGAAGGCGAAGGGGGACTACTGGGAAAAATGCAGGCCTTGGCCATGTTGTCAAGCGACGCTCTATCTTCCATTGCCTATGGGCCTGAGCAAGTAGTCCTCGTCTTGGCTAGTCTCTCTCCTCTTGCGATATGGTGGAGCCTTCCTATCGGCCTCTTTGTCCTCCTGCTCCTAGCTAGCCTGACCGTCTCCTACCGTCAAATCATCCATGCCTACCCTCAAGGGGGAGGGGCCTATATGGTTACTCGAGAAAATCTATCTCCCGAACTTGGCTTAATCGCTGGAGGCAGTCTTCTGGTTGACTATATGTTGACCGTAGCGGTATCCGTTGCATCTGGAGCTGACGCTATCACAGCAGCTCTCCCTGCTCTTCACCCTTACAACCTCCACATCTCCATTTTTCTGGTTTGCTTGCTCATGCTCTTGAACTTACGGGGGTTGAAAGAATCTGCCAGTTCACTGATGATTCCTGTCTATCTCTTTATCATCAGTACTGTCTTTCTCTTGCTCTATGGAACCTTTCAACTAATGACAGGTTCTCTCAGCTATCAGGCAACTTCTCCTATCGGGCATGCTGTACCGAGTCTGTCTATCATTCTCATTCTAAGAGCCTTTACCAGTGGTTCTGCCTCTCTGACAGGGGTTGAAGCTATTTCAAATGCCGTTCCCTTTTTCAAGGCTCCAAAAGAAAAGAATGCCGCTCAAACCTTGACCATTATGTCACTGATTTTAGGTTTCCTTTTTGCTGGTATCACCTTCCTAAACTACTGGATGGGGATTATGCCTCAACACGGAGAAACTATTCTTTCACAGATGGCTCAAGTCATCCTTGGTAATTCCTTCTTAGGTCACCTTGGCTATTATATCTTCCAATTCTCCACAGCCTTGATTTTAGCCGTAGCTGCAAATACTGGCTTTTCGGCCTTCCCTATGCTGGCTTACAATATGGCTAAAAACAAATACATGCCCCATCTCTTTATGGAAAAAGGAGACCGCCTAGGCTACTCCAATGGAATTTTAACTCTGGCTTTTGGGGCTATGATTCTTCTTCTCATTTTTAATGGCAATACCGAACGTTTGATTCCTCTTTATACTATCGGGGTCTTCGTTCCCTTCGCCCTATCTCAGACTGGGATGATTCGTCATTGGAAAAAGGAAAAAGGGGCAAATTTTTTAAAACCTGCCCTTGCCAATATCCTTGGAGCTATCATTTGCTACGCTATCGTGCTGATCCTGCTCTTTTTCCGTCTCAGTGATATCTGGCCTTTCTTCCCGATTATTCTCGTACTCACCCTACTCTTCTTGGCGATTCACAGTCATTACCAAAAAGTAGCTCAACAACTGCGACTCTATGAAGGAATCGAAAAACGTACCTACGATGGCAATCTGGTTCTAGTCCTAGTAGGAAATGTTACCCGCGTCAGCGTTGGAGCCATTAACTATGCCCAAAGTATCGGAGATGAAGTCCTAGCCATGCACATTTCTACTAAGGAAACAGCAGAGAAAGACCAAGAAATTCTCCAAGAATTTGCCGATTACTTCCCAACCATTACTCTGAAAAATATCAAGACCAGCTACCGCGATATCATTACCCCTACTGTCAAGTATGTCAAACGAATTTCCGAAGAAGCTCAGAAAAAGAACTATACAGTCACTGTCCTCGTCCCCCAGTTTATCCCCAATAAACCTTGGCAAAATATCCTGCACAATCAGATGAGTCTCAAACTCAAATACGCCCTTCGTTGGCACCAAGACGTCGTTGTCGCTAGCTACTCATATCACTTAAAAGAATAAAGAAAAGGCCCTACCAGAATCAAAAGCGTCTAGTAAGGCCTTTTTCTGAATCCTATCACTATGCTTAACTAAAAAGCATGACTAGCAATGTTATTGAATATGGTTTGCCAAATCTTCCTGAGCTTTTTTATTTGACTCAGCTTTTTCTTTTAGCCATTTATCATAGAGTTCCTGGTACTGTTTCGCAGTTACCGGCTCTTTTTGCAGTTCAACATATTTGTAGTTATCAGCATCTCCCTTATGACCAACGAACGAGAAGGCTCCTGTAAACGGTACAGTCTTACGGAAGATTGGATTAGCACCACCACTTTGAACTGGTAGGAAGAGGGCGCTGTCAGTCAACCAAGCTTGTACTTCAGCAAATTTTTCATAACGAGCCTGAGTATTTTCAACTTCGCTATCTGCTTCATCTAGTAACTTCTTATAAGCAGAAAGTCCAATTTTTTCTTTTACTTCATTATCTTTTCCAGCAGTCAAACCAATATTGTTAAGCTGTGAACCTGACTCTGGATCCAAGAGATCAAGATAAGTTTTCGGATCTGAGTAATCTCCGCTCCAACCTGAAATATCAATGTCATAGTCCTTTTGTTCAGCTGTATCTGCAAAGAATGTAGCTTGATCCTTCTCGTCTGGAGAAAGTTGAATCACGTCAATCACAACGTTGTCCGCCCCAAGGGTTTCTTCCACTGTCTGCTTAAAGGAACTTGCTTGTTGTACATCTAACTTGGCCGTCTGGTCAACTGGCATATCCAAATGAATTGGGAAGGTCACGCCTTCTGCTTGCAAGGTTTCTTTAGCTTTAGCAAATGCTGCCTTGGCTTTTTCAGCATTCAAAAAGGCAGGTTGCGCATCATTCAAATTGATATTCGACCACTCTGTACCATAGTTAATAATCTTTTCATTGACAATATCACCAAAGTTTTTACCACTGATTTGGACAAAATCACTTGGGATAAGCGTGTTACGCAAGATACGGTCTGCTCCATCTTCACCATTTGTCTGCGCTGCATAAGCATGACGGTCAAAGGCAAAGTTGACAGCCTGACGGAAATCCTTATTTTGCATGGCCACAAGTGAATCTGTCTTTTCCTTATCAGACTGTTTCATGGTCTGCTTGTAGCTTTGACGATTAACGTTGAAAAGATAGTAGAAAGTAACTGAGTTTTGTGGTGTATAGGTGATTTTGTCCTCATTCCCTTTTTTCAACTGATTAAACACTGAACTTGTCGGGAAGATACGACCGTCGGAGTAGTTCCCTTCCAAAAATCCTCTCGCTAAACTATCTTGATCAGAACCGTCAAAGAAAGAGAGCTTCACTTTCTCAATTTTCACATTGTCCTTATCCCAGTAATTAGGGTTTTTATCAAATTCAATCAAAGATTTTGATGAGAAAGATTTAAACAAGTAAGGACCATTTGACAAGATACTGGATGGTGTTACACTTCCAAAGTCATCTCCCTTAGATTTCAAAAAAGCTTCATTTACAGGACTCAAAATGCCCCCAGTAGTCTTAGAATTCCAGTAAGATTCCGGCTTATTCAAAGTATATTGAAGAGTATAGTCATCCACTGCCTTAACTCCAACAGTCTCAAAGTCAGATGTTTCCCCCTCAACGTAGTCTGCGAGACCCTTGATAGAGTCTTGAACCAAGTACAAGTTTTCAGCCTTTTTATCAGCTGCATACTTGAGACCTGTCACAAAGTCATGAGCCGTTACATCCGCATACTCTTCGCCCTCTGAAGTGTACCATTTCGCCCCCTGACGGATTTTATAAGTGTAGGTCAAACCATCTTTTGACACCGTCCATGACTCAGCCATAGATGGAATGAGATTACCATACTTATCATTTTCTAACAAGCCATCAATCAGGTTGGTCGTGATACTTGAAGTAGAACCACGTGTTGAAGTAATGTAGTCCAAGGTATCAGGATTACTAGTAAATACATAAGAGTAGGTTTTCTCAGCATTACTTAATTGGGAAGACCCACATGCCGCTAGAGCTAGACCTGCTGTCAAAGCCATAGCTCCAAAAAGCATAACTTTTGATTTCTTCATGATTATTCTCCATTTTTTACAGTATGTGAAATATTATACACCATTTGAGGGAAAATATAAAGTCTTTTGAACTTTTTTACAAAAATAAAAATCAGTAGACTCGAGTTCCTACTGATTTTTGTTATGGTTCGTTTGGATTATGCAGCCAAAACTTTGCGTCCTTTACGACGACGAGCTGCCAATACGCGACGACCGTTTTTAGTTGACATACGGTTACGGAATCCGTGTTTGCGCGCACGACGAAGTTTACTTGGTTGATAAGTACGTTTCACGATGAATACCTCCTCATAGATTTTGTATTCGTTTAGCCGGCTATAAAGTGATCAGTTACTAAACATACTTTACTATTCTATCTGATTCTTTCACTTTTGTCAATAGCTCAAGGCAAATGTTTACTGCTTTTTGGCGCTTTTTCGAATGTAAGCCCTATCTACGATACTGTTTCAAGAAACGAGTCATCTTTTCTTGGATTTGGGCCAGTTCATCGACACGAGGAAGGTAAACAATACGGAAGTGGTCTGGTTCCTGCCAATTAAAGCCTCGACCATGAACCAAGAGAACCTTTTCCTGCTTCAAGAAATCAAGGACAAACTGCTCATCATCATCGATACGGTACATATTGCGGTCGATTTTAGGGAAGATATAGAGTCCAGCCTTGGGTTTAACTGCAGACAAACCTGGAATCTCTTGAATGGCATTATAGATGAAATTTCTTTGCTCATAAATTCGTCCACCAGGAAGGAGCAATTCATCAACTGATTGGTGACCACCCAAGGAAGTTTGGACGACTTGTTGGGCCAAAACGTTAGAGCAAAGGCGCATATTGGACAGCATATTGAGCCCTTCGATATAGCCCTTGACATGAGTCTTAGGTCCAGACAAGACCATCCAACCTACACGGAAACCAGCGATACGGTGAGATTTTGATAGACCATTCATGCTGACACAGAAGACATCTGGTGCCAAGCTCGCCACAGGCGTATGCACATGTCCATCCATGACCATGCGGTCATAGATTTCATCCGCAAAGATAATCAAATCATTTTGACGGGCAATCTCAATAATCTCCAGCAAGAGTTCCTTCGGATAAAGGGCTCCAGTTGGGTTGTTTGGATTGATAAGGACGATTGCCTTGGTATTGGAAGTGATTTTTGACTTAATATCGTCAATATCTGGGTACCATTCTGCAGCTTCATCACAGATATAGTGAACGGCATTTCCTCCAGCTAGGCTGACAGCGGCTGTCCAAAGAGGATAGTCTGGCATAGGCACCAAGACCTCGTCTCCATTGTCCAAAAGCCCCTGCATGGACATGACAATCAGCTCACTGACACCATTTCCAAGGTAAATATCATCAATATCCACGTTTGGGAATTTCTTCAGCTGGCAATACTGCATGATAGCCTTACGGGCTGAGAAAATCCCTTTGGAGTCAGAGTAACCTTCACTATCACGCGCATTCATAATCAAGTCATGAATGACTTCGTCTGGCGCTGTAAAACCAAATTCTGCTGGATTTCCTGTATTCAGACGTAAAATCTTTTCTCCGTTTGCTCGCATCCGCATGGCTTCTTCCAAAACAGGGCCACGGATATCATAAGCAACATGCTCTAACTTACTAGACTTGTTATATTCTTTCATCTTGTTTCCTCAATTCATCAGGATAGTAACATTATACCACTAGAAAGAAAATGCGACAAGTTTACTGAAATGTGTTACTAAAATCCTACAGAAGAAAAACCTCGCTAAAAGCGAGGTCAAGACAGGGGAGATAGCAGGTGTTTTGCCAAAAAAACATCACATACCAAAAGATAAACCTAGAAAAAGCAGGCCTAAAAAGGAGTCATAGAGAAGATTAAACATGAGGAAAAGCCCCCATATCATCAAGTAATCCCAACGCCCACTTCGTTTTGCAACCAGGAATAAGATTAGATGGTAGAGTACATGAAAGACTAAAAATCCGATAAACCCTGGATAAAGAAACGGTACCAGACTCTCTAATTGCCAGATCATAATAACTTCTACCAAGACTGAAACTAGGATAATTCCATAATAAAGGAAATTTGATTTTTTTGTTTCTTGAAAAGAGTTTTTCATCATTCTCCCTCCCTTCACTTCTTTCCTGCTGTCCTTTCTTTTATTTTATCATATATTTATATAGATGTTAAGCACTAACATTCTTTTGAAAAATACTTTTTTTGCTTTACTTCTATAGTGAAAAGGTTTACAATTATAGTAAGAAAATTTCAGGAGGTTTCATTATGGCACAACGTTACCAAAATATTATGGTCGCAATCGATGGTTCTAAGGAAGCAGACTTGGCTTTTGTCAAGGGAGTTCATTCTGCTCTACGAAACGACGCTAAACTCACCATCGCCCATGTCATTGACACACGCGCTCTCCAAAGCGTATCCACCTTTGATGCTGAAGTTTACGAACAACTCCAAGTCGACGCTGAAAGTCTGATGAAAGAGTACGAAAAACGTGCTAAAGATGCTGGGGTGGCAGATGTTCATATCGTCATTGAAATGGGAAATCCAAAGACCCTACTGGCACGTACTATTCCAGATGCAGAAGAAGTTGATCTCATCCTCGTTGGCGCAACTGGTCTCAACGCCTTTGAACGCCTCTTGGTCGGATCTTCATCTGAATACATCCTCCGCCATGCTAAGGTCGATTTGCTGGTTGTGAGAGAACAAGAAAAAACCTTATAATCACGAAGAAAAGGAGCTCAACGCTCCTTTTTGTTTACTATTTATACTCTTCAAACCACGTCAACGTCCATCTACAACCTCAAAACAGTGTTTTGAGCAGCCTGCGGCTAGTTTCCTAGTTTGCTCTTTGATTTTCATTGAGTATTATTTCTCTCTTTATGGCGTTCGTAAGCCTTGAGCTGGCGCTTCAGTTCCTTTTTAATAGCAGGTTCTGGAGCATATTTTTCTTCCCAATCATCTGGTTTTAAGATTTTGTGAGTCACTGGATCAAAATGAGCCTTGCCGTCAGGGAAAATTTTCCCCATATTAGCCTGATGGACAATGTCAAAAATACGTTCTGGGTCCACTCCCATCAAGACAAAACTACCGTAGGTAAAGTAAAGTGTGTCAATCAAGGCATCCACTTGCCCTACCAAATCTTGCTGAGCAGGCGTCTTCTGTGCTACCTTATCTGCTGCCTTATCAAGGGCCTGATGAAGTTGCGATAGAGCTTGACCAAAGTCCTCTTCAGAAGGGCTGGCAGCTCGAACAAACTCCACCAATTCTTCTATTTTAAAGCCAGCCCTATGGGTTGCACCTTCTAAATCCCAAGCTCGAGGTTCTTCTTGGGTTCGTTCATCCATCATGTGGTGGAAAGTCTTAACCTTATTGAAATGATAGTCACGGCTGACAAAGACTTTTTCTGAAGACAAAACACCAAAATGTTCCAAGGCCTTGTGGATTCCATCTTGCTGATTGCTAGTGGTAATGTGCTTGGCAACTTCCTTGACACTGCTACTACCATTTCCCATAGCGACCGACATACCGACACCCGCCAGCATTTCAAGGTCGTTATCTGAGTCACCAAAGGCCATGACTTGGTTGAGGTCAAAGCCATATTCTTTCCCGACTCGGCGAATGCCTTCTAATTTAGAATTTCCCTGATTGATGACATCTGCAGCAAAAGGATTGCTACGTGTCAATTTCAAGTCTTCAAAATCAGCTGCCGCCTTCTCAGATTCTTCCGGTGTCATCAGCATCAAAACTTGGTAGATAGGCTGATTCATCAGATGAAGCAGGTCTTCTTCCTTTTGGGGAACAACCTTGCTGACCATGCGATTAAAAGACTGACTCACCGTCCGAGTTAAAACAGAGGGAACGAAGCGACTGATTCGTTGGGAAAAAGAACCCAGACCAAAGGACATGATTTTAGAACCCAACATGGCATCCTTAGTCCCTAGGGCAATCTCCTTGCCCTCTTTTTTAGCATAAGTAATTAGATGGCGCAAATGTAACTTGGAAATAGGGCTCGTGAACAAGACTCTGTCTTTAGTAAAGATATACTGGCCATTATAGGTTACCGCAAAGTCCAGATCCAAATCGTCCATCAATTCCTTAACAAAAAAAGGTCCTCGCCCTGTCGCTACGCCGACAAGCACCCCTTGTTCTTTGACAATCTTAATCGCGTCCTTAGTGGATTTCAAAACACTCTTGCGATCGTTGACCAAGGTTCCATCGATATCAAAAAAAACCGCTTTGACTTCCATCCTATCCCAATCTCCCCTTTTGTGATACAATGATTATACCACATTTCAGAAAGAGTGAGTAAATCATGCCTAAGAAAATCCTTGTTTTACATACAGGTGGAACTATTTCCATGCAGGCCGATGCTTCTGGCGCTGTTGTGACGAGTTCAGATAATCCCATGAACCATGTGTCCAACCCACTTGAAGGAATCCAAGTCCACTCCCTAGACTTTTTTAACCTACCAAGCCCCCATATCAAACCCAAGCATATGCTGGCCCTCTACCAAAAAATTAAAGAGGAAGCAGATAACTACGATGGGGTTGTGATTACACACGGAACCGATACTTTAGAGGAAACAGCCTATTTCCTTGATACCATGGAAGTTCCCCATATGCCTATCGTTCTAACGGGTGCCATGCGTAGCTCCAACGAACTCGGCAGTGATGGCGTTTATAATTATCTGAGTGCTTTACGGGTGGCTAGCGATGACAGGGCTGCGGACAAAGGGGTTTTGGTTGTTATGAACGATGAAATCCATGCTGCCAAGTATGTTACCAAAACGCATACGACCAACGTCGGCACCTTCCAGACCCCAACACATGGGCCACTTGGTCTGATTACGAAGCGGGAAATCCTCTACTTCAAAACAGCTGAACCTCGTGTTCGCTTTGACCTTAATCACATACAAGGCTTAGTCCCTATCATCTCTGCTTATGCCGGTATGACAGATGAGCTGATTGATATGCTGGATTTGGAACAATTGGACGGTTTGATTATCCAAGCCTTCGGAGCTGGTAATATTCCCAAAGAAACGGCTCAAAAATTAGAAAGCCTTCTGCAAAAAGGAATCCCAGTCGCCCTGGTTTCCCGATGCTTTAACGGTATCGCAGAACCTGTCTATGCCTACCAGGGTGGGGGCGTACAGTTGCAAAAAGCAGGTGTCTTCTTTGTCAAAGAACTCAACGCCCAAAAAGCCCGCTTGAAACTCCTCATTGCCCTCAATGCCGGACTAAAAGGACAGGCTTTGAAAGACTATATGGAAGGCTAATACTCTTCGAAAATCTCTTCAAACCGCGTCAGCTTCCATCTGCAACCTCAAAACAGTGCTTTGGGCAACCTGCGGCTAGCTTCCTAGTTTGCTCTTTGATTTTCATTGAGTATAACTCCTTCTCTAAAAATCAAAATCAGGAAATCTTCTCGATTCCCTGATTTTTTCTATTTACGTTTTCGTGTTGAACGACGTTCTGTCAAACCATGAGGCAAGAGAACTTCACGTTCTTCCAACTCTTCCTTGTGCATAATCTTGGTCAACATACGCATACTAATGGCACCAAGGTCATAAAGAGGTTGGGCAATCGTTGTCAAGTTTGGACGGGTAAAGCGTGAGATTTGTGAATCATCACTAGTAATGATTTCAAAATCTTCTGGCACAGAAACACCCTTATCAGCCAAACCGTTCAAGACTCCTGCTGCCAACTCATCACCTGTCACAACTGCTGCAGTTGCATTTGATGAAATCAAACGCTCTGCTAAGGCGTAACCATCATCATAGCTATATTTAGATTCAAATACCAAACCCTCACTATAAGCGATTCCTGCTTTTTTCAAGGCTTCCTTGTAGCCAACTAAACGAACCTTACCATTGATGTCATCCACTAGCGGACCGCTAACGAAAGCAATACGCTCATTTTCTTTAGCAAGGTAACTCACTGCATCAATCGTTGCTTGCTTATAGTCAATATTGACACTTGGAAGCTGATGTTCTACATCCACTGTCCCTGCAAGAACAACTGGTGTCCGTGAACGAGAAAACTCTGAACGAATTTTTTCAGTCAAGTGATACCCCATAAAGATGATACCATCCACTTGCTTAGAAAACAGTGTATTAACCACTGAAACTTCCTTGTCATCATCCTCATCACTATTGGCAAGAACGATGTTATACTTGTACATTTCAGCGATATCATCAATTCCTTTAGCAAGCGTTGAGAAATAGCCATTGGTAATATTTGGAATCACGACACCGACAGTGGTTGTCTTTTTACTTGCAAGACCACGCGCCACTGCATTTGGACGGTAATCCAAACGGTCAATCACCTCAAGCACTTTTTTTCGAGTATTCTCTTTTACATTCTTATTGCCATTGACTACACGGCTAACTGTCGCCATTGAAACTCCTGCTTCACGGGCGACATCATAAATCGTTACTGTATCGTCTGTATTCATTCCATTTCCTTTCTATATCATACCTCACGAGACTCCAAAAAAGAGACGGTATGAAAATTTCGTTTTCATGATTCTACTTATTCCATTTTATCACTATTTGTAAACACTTTCAAGCATTTTTCGAAGAATATTTGAAAAAAATTTCATATAAAACTATGTTTATAAAGAAAAAATCTCCTTTTCTTGATTTTTAATCCTATTTGCTGTATGATAAGGGAAAAGAAAGGGGGCAGAAATATGGCTTTTACCAATACCCAGATGCGGTCGGCTAGTTTTGGTATTGTTACCAGCTTACCTGATGATGTCATTGACTCTTTTTGGTATATTATTGACCATTTCCTAAAAAATGTCTTTGAATTGGAAGAAGAACTCGAGTTTCAATTGCTCAATAACCATGGAAAAATCACCTTCCATTTTTCAAGTCAACACCTCCCTACAGCTATTGATTTTGACTTTAACCATCCTTTCGACCCTCTTTATCCGCCAAGAGTACTGGTTTTAGACATGGATGGTAGAGAAACTATCCTCCTCCCAGAAGAAAATGACCTATTTTAAAAACTCTAGCCTTCAGTTACAAACGACTGAAAACTAGAGTTTTTCTATTTTTTCAAAGCATCATACAAGTTGCGGATAGGTTGCTTTAATGTAGGATGGATAAAATGAGGCGCAATTTCTTGAAGAGATTCAAGAACAAAAAGGCGTTCTGCTATATAAGGATGAGGCAAGATGAGGTTATCCGTATAAATAACCTGGTCCTCCACAAAGAGCAAGTCCAAATCAATCAAACGAGGTCCCCAATGTACTTCTCTCACCCGTCCCATCTCTGACTCAATGGCTAACAAGGTCTCTAATAGAACTGGTGCAGGTAACCAGGTTTCTACCTCAACCACTTGATTAGCAAAGCTATCCTGCTCCACACCACCCCAAGGCTCCGTCGTCAAGACACTGGACTCTTTGAGAATATGAATACCACGAGATCGCATTTTCTCAATGGCTTGTTTCAAGTTTGCTCGCTTATCTCCCATATTGCTTCCTAGGGCGATAAAGGCCAGTTGCTTACGGCGATGAATGGTTACCGAGCAAGTATCTAGTGGCAAATGCACCGGTGCCCAAGGTTTTTTCAGTTCCAACTTAATTTCTTGGACAAGAGGATAAGTTTCAAAGGTACGTTCTACCAGTTTATAGGCTACCGTTTCTATCAAATCCTCAGTTGTTTCCTGAAACCAAGTCGTCCACTGCTGACACAATTCTCCATAATGGACAGAAGCCATTAAATCCAAGTCTGTAGCCGCCTTGGTCATATCATAGGATAGGATGGCTGAAACGACAAACTTCTGCCCCAATTCCTTCTCACTAGGAAAAAGACCATGATAGGCAAAAATTTCCAAATCCTTAATCTGCAGTTGATCCATAATGATTCCTTTCTAGAAAAATCCGCTTGAAGCGGATTCTTTTTATAGTCCCATTAAACGATAAGCCTGGTCGCGGAGGTCCTTATCTGTTTCAAACAAACCACGAGCTACTGTCGTCAAGGTTGCAGTGCCTGGTTTTCTGACACCACGCATGCTCATACACATATGTTCCGCCTCAATGACAACAAAGGCTCCTTTAGCACCCAGATACTCCATCAAGGCATCGGCTACTTCGATATTCAATCTTTCTTGAATTTGTGGTTTTTTCGAATAAACTTCAACCGTACGGGCTAGCTTAGACAAACCTGCCACACGGCCATCTGGAATGTAGGCAATATGCGCTTTCCCATAAAATGGTAGAAAGTGGTGCTCACACATGGTATGGAAAAAAATATCCTTTTCTACCACCATATTATCGTCAATAATCTCAAAGGATTTTGACAAATGTCCCTCCGCTGTTTGACCAAGCCCTGAAAAAATCTCTTGGTACATACGAGCCACACGAGCAGGTGTTTCCTGCAAGCCCTCGCGGTTAGCGTCCTCTCCGACAGCCTCGATAATCATTTTTACAGCTGTTTCAATCTTTTGTGTATCCATTTTCGTTCTTCCTCTCCATCAGATAGGCTCTCACTTGGCTCAAGAAATACAAGGAACCTGTGACAATCCTAACTGTTTTTTTCTCTTCTTTTTTATCTGTCAATTTCTGCTCTAGAAATTCCTGCCAACCTTGGTAGCTGAGATTTCTAGACTTAGTTGCCTCTTCCAGCACGCTTTCATCAGTCGCCCGACTATCGTCAAAATGTGTCAGAGTAAGCTCGGTATCTGGCATGGCCCCCAACAAGTCCAACATATCCTCCAAGGCCTTGGTTTTGATACAAGTAAAGAGGATTTCCTTATGATAATCCGCAAAGCGTTCTTGCAAGGTTGCTAATAAAGCCTTGATAGCATGGGGATTGTGGGCCCCATCCAAGATCATCAAGGGGTTCCTTGACATGACCTCCAGACGCCCCGGCCATCTTGTTTCTTCCAGAGCTTGAGCAATCAAGATATTAGCTGGTAGCTCTCGGCCATCCTCCTGACAAAAAGTATCGAGTAAAGCTATGGCCATCCCAGCATTCTCTATCTGGTGCAAACCAAGCAGGCCAGTCTGGAAACGACCTTGTCTGACAACACTTGTATAGTCAAAGACTTCGCCTGTAACCACACTCTTTTTATGGCTGACCTGATAATCTGACCCATAGGCAAGTCTCGGCGCATCTTTCCCTTCCGCAATGCGGTCAATCACAGCCAAAGCTTCTGGAGCGATACGGCCTGTCACCAAGGGAATACCTTGTTTGATAATACCAGCCTTCTGCTCTGCTATAGCTTCCAAGGTATCACCAAGTAGGGCTACATGGTCCAGTCCAATAGTCGTGATACCTGTTAAAATGGGTTGGCAGACATTGGTACTATCCAAGAGTCCGCCCATACCCACTTCCATGATGGCCACATCTACTTGCTCTGAGGCAAAGTAATCATAGGCTATGGCTGTGATAATCTCAAACTCGGTTGTCCCCTGCAAATTGGTAGCCGATTCCCCTTCCAACAAAGACTGATAGTCTGCCATGAGGGCTTCTAGTCTAGCCTCTGGGATAGATTCCCCATTGATGCTAATCTGATCTGTGTAATGAATGAGATAGGGCGAGCTGAAAACACCAACTCTCAGCCCCATCTTTTCTAGCATATTTTTCAAAAAAGCAATGGTCGAGCCCTTGCCATTGGTTCCTCCGATATGGATAACCTTGAGTTTGAGATGGGGATTGCCACGCAAAGCTAACAGTTCCACCATGCGTTCCAAGCCAAAATGTGGTTGGTCCGTCCGATAGTTAGCAATCCACTGATTATTTTCAAATTCTTTCATCTTATTTATATTGTTTTAAATCTAGATTTTCCGCTTCATCAGCCAGACGAATGGCGGAGGCAATTTCAACTGCCATCCTGTGACTAGCTACGTCATGCACGCGCACCACTTCCACACCCTGTCTCACAGCGATACTGGTTACATGAGCTGAAGCCGTATCTCGATTGCGGAAACCAAGTTCTGTCTCAGGATTGACTTCAAAACCATTCTCCTCTAGGATATTGATGACAAACCGCTTGCGCGACACTCCAAGAAAGATTGGATACCCCTTCTGATGTAGTTTATCCAAGTCCCGTAAAAGAAGCAGATTTTCTTTCTTGGTCAGACCAAAGCCAATTCCTGGATCCAACAGGATATTTTCTTGTGCAATTCCAGCTTGATTTGCTCTCGCTAGTGCACGTTCAAAGAAAGCCTCCATCAAGTCTTCGATTGGCATTTTTTCAAAGTCAGCTAACTCTTTTTCTGTAAAGGTTTGACCAAAACCAAAATGAGGGAAGATGAGCGAGCTAGGGTGCTGAGGTCGCGCCATGACTGGATTAAACATAATGACTACTTTCGCACCAGCCTTAGCAACCACATGGGCCATTTTTTCATCACCCATAAGACCAGTGATATCATTGACTATATTGGCACCAGCATCCAAAGCAGCCTCTGCCACCTGACTCTTCCAAGTATCAATAGAGATGAGGACATCACTTTCCTTGCGAATCGCTTTAATCACTGGAACAACACGCTGGATTTCCTCTTCTATCTCAACATAGCTACTTCTTCCCGGCCGAGTCGATTCTCCGCCGATATCTAGCATACTAGCCCCTTCTGCTATCAATTTACGAGCCTGCTGGAGCGCTTGCTCAAGCGCAAAAAATTGACCACCATCCGAAAAGGAGTCTGGGGTTACATTGATGATTCCGCAAATAGCTGTCTTTGAATGATTGGCTTTACTTGACATATCGGTCACTCCCTCAAGGCTTTTCACCATATTATTTCTCTATTTTACCATAAAAAGAAAAAGATGGACACGATTGCATTCATCTTTTTCCCAGTAGAAGCAAGTAAGCAATTGTCAATAATCTTATACTCTTCGAAAATCTCTTCAAACCGCGTCAACGTCGCCTTGCCGTACTTAAGTACAGCCTGCGGCTAGTTTCCTAGTTTGCTCTTTGATTTTCATTGAGTATTAAACAGAAATCCCTAATGTCCGACTCAAAATTACCACGAGAGTCAACAAACAGAAAACAACCCCATTCACAATCATGTGAAGTAAGATAGACATTTCCAAACGTTGGGTCTTGTAAGCCGTCCAAGATAGAACGATCGACATAACTCCATAAATCAATAAAGAAGGTAAATTACTTGGTTGATGCAATAAAGCAAACACAATCGTACCGACTACAAATCCCAAGTTCTCCTTGCCTCGGAAAATCTTTTTAGGAACAATTCCCCGACACAAGATTTCCTCACAAATCGGAGCAAGCAAGGCCAATAAGAAGAAACTGGAAATCAGAGAACTATTCTGAACCATATCGTTAATCTGAGACTGGTTACTTGTTGTCGTCTCATTTGACAGTTGTAACAAGATAGAACCAAGTATATTTGAACAGATAATGACTAAATAACTCAAGCCCAAACGTGCCAAATCCTTAGCTCTAAAAAAAGAAAAATTAAAACTTGCTAACTGCGTTTTACGAGCTCCAAAAATAAATAGTGCCAACACTACAATCGAAAGACCAGCAACTATCAGTCCTGACTGTAACAGTGGTACTGCATTTAAAGTTAAAATAGCAGTAACTGCTAAAGGAATCTGATATAGAATTGTCGCTAGCAAAAAGACTAAAATCCAGCCTGCACGATTCAACAATTCTTTCCACATACTTTTCTCTTCCATCATTCATCTCCTAGACTTTGTATTAAAAAAAGGGGGAAATCCCCCCTGGGTCATTCTATTATAAGGCCATGCTGATATAGTTAAGGATAAACAAGGCATCCAAAATCCAAATCATGACATGAACATCTTTAGCTTGACCTTTGACAAGCTTAGTCAAAGTGTAAGTCAAGAAACCAACCGCAATCCCTTGAGTGATAGAGTAGCTGAATCCCATAAAGATAGATGTGAAGAAAGCAGGAACCGCTTCAGACATATCGTCCCAATGGATATTTTTCAAGCTAGCCAACATCATAATCCCAACGATAATCAAGATTGGAGCTGTAGCGGCTGTTGGTACAATCGCTAGAAGTGGACTAAAGAAGCTTGAGATCGCAAAACAGATAGCTACAACCAAGGCTGTCAAACCAGTACGTCCACCTGCACCAATACCAGCAGCAGACTCAACATAAGTCGTTACGTTCGAAGTACCTGCGATGGCACCGACTGTCGTTCCAATCAAATCAGAGTAAAGAGCCTTATCCAACTTAGCTGATTGGTGATTTTCACCATTGGTCGCTACGATACCAACTTTTTCACCTGTACCGATCAGGGTACCAATTGTGTCAAAAATATCTGTCAATGAGAAGGCAAGAATAGCCATAAGCGTTTCAGGCAAGCGAGCTGTATCTGAAACCAAAGCTCCCAAACCTTCTGAACCAAGAGCTGCACCAAAGACTGTCTTCAAATCTTCAAAAGCTGCACCAACATGGTTATTAGCAAAATCGATGCTTGACAAATCTACCAAACCAACTGCAATAGCAAGAACAGTTGTTGTCAAGATAGAGAGGATAATTCCCCCTTTAATCCCTTTGATGACAAAGAAGATAGTAATGGCAAGTCCTGCAAGAGCCACCAAAACAGCTGGATTATTAAAGCTGACCAATCCTGGAACTGCTGAAGAGTTTGCTGCAATCGTTGCTTGAGCTTTGTCAGCCCCTTCTCCTACAACAGTATAGTTGCCTGGATCAATCGTAAATTTCAAAAGTCCAGCATTCTTAATCCCTACATAGGCAAGAAAGACACCGATACCTGCTGAAATAGCTGAGCGGAGGGCATTTGGAATAGATTCAATGATCATTTTACGAACATTTGTCAAGGTAATAATCAATGAGATAATTCCACAGATGAAGACCATAGCTAGGGCTTCTTGCCATGAATAACCAAGTCCGAATACAACTGTAAAGGTAAAGAAGGCATTGAGTCCCATACCTGGCGCTTGAGCATATGGCAAGTTAGCATAGAAGGCCATCATCAAGGTACCAGCAACTGCACCGATAATCGTTGCGAGGAACACACCCTGAGCAGGCATTCCTGTTTGCGAAAGAATTTGTGGGTTTACAAAGAGAATATAGCTCATTGCAAAGAAAGTTGTTAAACCAGCGAGAACCTCTGTACGAACGTCTGTACCGTTCTCTTTTAGTTTAAATAATTTGTCCATTATCAATCTCCTTTTAATTTTTACGAACAATAATAGAATTATATCATTTATCATTCACTTTTTCAATATCTTTGTTTGATTTATTTAAGAATTTGATGAAATTTCTTTTTTTGTTTCGAATCTGCTTTTCTGCCTGCTTTCTGCTATAATAGTAGACATCTTATCTGAAAAGACACTAGAAAGGTCCCTATGACGAAGAAAATTATTGCAGTTGACCTGGATGGAACCCTGCTCAACTCAGACAGTCAGATTTCTGACTTTACCAAAAAAACCATTAAAAAAGTTGCTGAAAAAGGCCATCAGGTTATTATCACGACAGGTCGCCCTTACCGCATGTCAAAAGATTTTTACCGCGAGCTAGGCTTAGACACTCCTATGATTAACTTCAACGGTTCCCTCACTCATTTACCAGACCAAGTTTGGGACTTTGAAAAGTGTTTGACGGTAGACAAAAAATATCTTTTAGACATGGTTCAACGTTCAGAGGATATTCAAGCCGATTTTATTGCTGGAGAATATCGTAAAAAATTCTACATTACAAATCCTAATGAAGAAATTGCCAATCCTAAACTATTTGGTGTGGAAGCTTTCCAACCTGAAAATCAATTCCAGCCTGAATTGGTGACCAAGGACCCTAACTGTATCCTGTTGCAGACCAGAGCCAGTGACAAGTATGCTCTGGCACAAGAAATGAACGCCTTCTACCAGCATCAACTGTCTATCAATACCTGGGGAGGTCCGCTCAATATCCTTGAGTGTACACCCAAAGGAGTTAATAAGGCCTTTGCTTTGGACTACTTGCTCAAGGTAATGAACCGTGACAAAAAGGATTTGATTGCCTTTGGAGATGAGCACAATGATACCGAAATGCTTGCTTTTGCTGGGAAAGGTTATGCAATGAAAAATGCTAACCCAGAGCTACTCCCCTATGCAGATGAGCAAATTTCCTTGACAAATGACCAAGACGGAGTTGCCAAAACCCTGCAAGACTTATTCTTATAGTCCATACTGATACTCAATGAAAATCAAAGAGCAAACTAGGAAGCTAGCCGTAGGCAGTACTTGAGTACGGCA
>NZ_JVLI01000175.1:0-391 GCF_001072315.1 Streptococcus pseudopneumoniae
AGTTGGTAGAGCAATGGATTGAAGCTCCATGTGTCGGCGGTTCGATTCCGTCTCGCGCCATTTATATATTTTGGAAGGGTAGCGAAGAGGCTAAACGCGGCGGACTGTAAATCCGCTCCTTCGGGTTCGGGGGTTCGAATCCCTCCCCTTCCATTTTACGGGCATAGTTTAAAGGTAGAACTAAGGTCTCCAAAACCTTCAGTGTGGGTTCAATTCCTACTGCCCGTGTTAATAGAATTGTGGCGGGTGTGGTGAAGTGGTTAACACACCAGATTGTGGCTCTGGCATGCGTGGGTTCGATCCCCATCACTCGCCTATTTTATATTATTGGGGTATAGCCAAGCGGTAAGGCAAGGGACTTTGACTCCCTCATGCGTTGGTTCGAATCCAG
>NZ_JVLI01000176.1:0-237 GCF_001072315.1 Streptococcus pseudopneumoniae
TTTAACCAGTATATTAAATCAGGAAAATCGGTTACAATTATTAATCCAATGGTAACCAAGGAAGAACTACGAAATACAGCGAAATCATTTGAAAATACAGCTTATCAAGTTGATTTTGGTAACGGCTATCAAACAGATACAGTTGTAAACAAAGTTCCTACCGTGAAACCTACCAAGAAGAATCTGAACAAGGCAGGTGTGAACATCGGTGGTAAACAGGTCTTGGCAGGCTCAGTC
>NZ_JVLI01000177.1:0-434 GCF_001072315.1 Streptococcus pseudopneumoniae
CAACTGAGTTCCCCAGCTGTTTCTCCTCACCCTTTTGTTCCGCAAGAGATTGATCTTCTTCGCGTCCTGATTCCACAGCTGGGGTTGCTGGATCTGGCTGCTTCGGCTCGGCTTCGGGTTTGTCAGGTGTTTGTTTCTCGCCCGGTGTTGCTTCTGTACCCGGCGTTTCTTCTGCTCCTGGTCTTGGTTGTCCTATTCCATCAGCTGGTTTTGTCTCTGTTTCATTCTCTACTATTGGAATTTTTTCAGGTTGAACTGGTCTACCTTCCTCAGATTTGGGTTCATACTCTTCCTTAGTCCCAACTGCAATCACCTTGTTCACCGGTTCTTTTGTGATTATATTTTCTATAACTTTGCTAGATTTTTCCCCGTTAACGATAGTGACTTCCGTATAGATGGTGCGTTCACCAACAACACCTTCTTGAACAACTTTA
>NZ_JVLI01000178.1:0-1171 GCF_001072315.1 Streptococcus pseudopneumoniae
ATAAAGATCCTTCAGTTGACTAGCTTGTTTCTCTTTGGCAAGAATCTGTTGTCGCAACTCATTGATTTTATTTTGACACTCAATAATTTCCTCGTTTGCTTCCTTGATAAACTCTTCGTTAGAGTGAATTTTATGTTTAATAGACTGCTTATAAGTGATGGTCTGAGCCTCAAAGCTATCAATAATCTCTGAAGGTAAATTTACTGTCATCTCATGAGAAAGAGAGAAGGAAGGCTCAACATTGCCCTTATCTTCTTGTTTAACAGGAAGAGATCGATTTTCTTCCTGGCTTGAGTTTTCAACACTAGAAACTACTTCTTGTGTAGGTTCTACTCGTTCTTCCTGTACCTCCTCTATTTCATCCAGTCTACTGAAGTGTTCTGTAGTCCACTCATCGGATGAAAATGCATCTTTATCTCCCAAAGGTTCCTCCTCTCCAATATCATTCTGAGGCTTTTTAGCCACCAGTTCAGCAATTCTTTGACGAGCCATATTCGCCTCTTTCTTTACCGTTAGATCTTCTAGTTCAGGATCTGGTTCTGATTGGAATTCGGATCGAGGCTGGGGTTCTGGTATGTCTTGTGTGGCCTTCTTTTCTTTATGTTTTGTTAAAAAATGAAGAAAACCTCTTTTTTTCTTACCAACACTCGTACCAAAATTTTCCAGTAACTGATCAATGATTCCAACAAAAGGTATTTCAAGTCTTTCTTCTTGTAGGATTTCACCTTCAGCATTGAGAGAATAAAGTCGATAGATTCCGGTTATTCTATTACTCTTCATTCTCTCGTTGATGATTTCTAGCCTTGATAACAACTCATCTCGGTGCTCAAATGTTTCCTCTTGCTTGGTCAGTTGATTAATAATTTTATACATGATTCACTCCTTGGTTACTTGTTTGTGCTGGAAGGATTAGTTCCTTCATTTCCTGATAGGATAAGCCACTTTCTTCTGATAGAGCAACAAAAAGCTGTGCTTCAAAATCTTTTTCTTGATTTATGTAATTCTTGATTTTTTTATCTACTTCTTCTTTTTGTCGTTGCGCTTTTTCCTTATCTTTCCTAACTTTCTCAAGCTTACCTTCAAGTTGTTCTATTTTTTTATTCATTCCATTCTCCTTATTGGTTACTACTAGTTGCGGTTGTTGGTTCAGAAGATGTCGGTGTTGCCGTTG
>NZ_JVLI01000015.1:0-217 GCF_001072315.1 Streptococcus pseudopneumoniae
CATTGAAGCAGATAAAGACCGTATTGCCAAAGGGTTCTATATCGTTGATGATTATCCAGAAGAAGCTGTTACGATCAATCAAGATGGTGTTCAAGTAACGGATTCTAAAGGGCAAGTGGTTAAAGGGTTGAAAATGGCTCTTTATGAAAGTCTAGCTAAGGCACCATCAGGTGTCCAAGAAGCCCTGAAGTCTAGCCATTTCACTCCGAAAGGAGCG
>NZ_JVLI01000179.1:0-6787 GCF_001072315.1 Streptococcus pseudopneumoniae
CCGTACTCAAGTACAGCCTGCGGCTAGTTTCCTAGTTTGCTCTTTGATTTTCATTGAGTATAAAATCAAGTTCTGTTATTGATAGGAAGTATCATTCCACGTATCAAGAGTGAATGTTTCAAAATCATGGGTTTCTAGAATGGTTAGGCTGGCATTTGCTAGACCGCCATCTTTACGAAGAAGTGGCTCTTTATAACCTAGGAGAGTACGAAGACTGGCAGTAAGATTGGCGCCGTGACCGACAATTAGAATACGCTCAGCTGGATTATCTTTGAGTGATTTGATAAATTGGATGGTCCGTTGCGTGGTGCTATAGAGGGATTCAGCTCCAAACATTTGAGTGTCAAATTGAGCAAGATTAGATCTGAAAGCTTTGATTTGTTGCGGGTAAATAGCTTCCAAGGTTGCAATTTTCAAACCTTCCAACTTCCCCAGTTGCCATTCACAGAGATTAGGAACACTTTCTAAAGGACAGAGCGTCTTGAGTTGACTTTGGATAATCTCGGCAGATTTGACCGCTCGAGGTAAATCACTTGAATAAATCTGATCAAAAGGAATATCCTTGAGATATTGGCCAAGTTGTTTTAGGGTTTCAATGGATTCAGGAAGAAGGGGAGAATCTCCACTAGCACCTTGAAAGCGTCTTTCTTGGTTCCAGACTGTACGACCGTGGCGGACAAAGTAGAGTTTCATTACTTGCTGTCCTCCAAGATATCTGCAAAGTCAGCTTTTACAAAGCTAGCCAAGTCTTGTGGAGCGACGATAATGCTGTGACCAACTTCCCCAGCAGAGACAATCATTTGTTCCAAGTCTAGAGCGATTTTATCGATAAAAATGGGATAATTGTGTTTCTGACGAATGCCGATAGGGTTATTGGCTCCATGAATATAACCTGTTGTTTTTTCCAAGTCCTTTTGTGGAATCATGCTCACTTTTTTATTGCCAGAAATTTTGGCTAGTTTCTTTTCAGACAAGTGTTGGGTGATAGGGACAATTCCGATAATCGGTCCTGTCTTGTCTCCCAAAAGAGCCAAGGTTTTGAAAATCTGATCTCGTTCATAACCTTGAGGCAGCTCTCCTTCCAGGGCATTGATTTGAATTCCCTGATGTGGGATACCTGCTTTAGACAGGATTTGTTCCACCAATGTTTTTTTGATTTTAACTTTTTTTGCCATTATTTATACTTATCCTCCAATTGGCTCATCCAAATACCAAGCCAGATTCCCAGCGCAAAGAAGAAGGCGATGATGACATATCCAACAAGTGAAAGGCCAGTGTATTGGATACTTTCAGCGTTTCCTGCATTTGGAATCAAGATCAAAAGGGTACTTGATAGGACAATACCGATGATGAAATGGTAGACGCGTGAGTGGTAGTTGTTTAAGGCATAATCCATCAATTTTGAAAAAATGATGAGAGTTGCACCTGCCCCGATTCCAATCGGGAAGAAGGTTCCCAAGAGGTCAAAGGTTTTAAAACCAGTCAACATAGGAGCATAGAGACCCAAAATCAAAAGTAGATTTGATGGACTGAGGCCAGGCACCAATACGCCAAGAGCCAGCAGTGCACCAGCTAGGACGAAATTAAGAAAGCTGGCACTTAAGGTTCCAACAACAAAGTTTAAGGCATAGAGTCCTAATCCAGAAATGATAAAGGTTATCCAGAACCAAGCCAAATCAATCTTGTCTCGGTCAGATTCTCGAGTTGATTCCTTGAGGAGGCTAGGAACTGTACCAATGATGGCTCCCGCAAAGCTCCATAAGACAAAGACCTGATAATTTTCAAGCAGGTATTCAATCGGGTAGGAAAATAAGCCGATTCCCAGAAGCATACCGAAGGCAACTGGAATAAAGTACAAAACATTTTCTTTAAAGTCCTTAAAGGGATGGGCCAGAAAGCCAATCATTCGTTCATAAATTCCTAAGATTGCTGCTAGAACCCCTCCGGAAATTCCCGGTAGAATAAATCCAAGAGCAATGACAATCCCTTTAATAAGGCGTGCTAACCATGAGAGCATATTTTTCCTCCAACTATTTCTATTTCAAAAAATCCTTACTATATTGTATCACAATCAAACACAAAAAGAAAAAGCAAATGATAAACAAATGCTTTTAAGGTTTTAAAAAGAGTTTTCTAAAGGTTTCTTCTTTGTTTTTTAAGGAAGAGATAACGTTGATATCTAAATCGTGGTCAAAGCCAGCAATTTTTCCTTTAGAAGTGTACTGGTGGATGTCGTAATCTAAGTCCGTATTAGGTTTGCTTTCGAAAAAGCCAGTATTTGAACCATAGGAAGGAATCCAAACAGAATTAAACTTGTCTGTATCAATACTGTGTTCTTCCATGAAGTAGACCCCAACGTAGATTCCGATATTTTTTGCACCTAGCGATTCTAGCTTTGCACGAAAGGCTTCAACACCTTCGTTCATATTGGACATGCTTTTATCTTCCACATCTAGCCAATAGTAGCTAGGGCTGTATGGCGATGAAGCGTTATAAAAAACTTCAGCAGCCTTTTCCATTTCTTGGACATTTTTTCCAGCTACATAGGCATAGACACCAACTGGGACATTTCGTTTTTGAAACTCAGTGATATGGGTTTTAAAGGTCTTATCTACCCCATTAACAAAGGAAGCATCGTTTTCTTTTAAAGACTGAGCGCCACTATGGACACGAACGATAGCTCCAGAAATGTTTTGGGACAGAGTATCGTAATTGATTTCCTCAGGACGCTGCCAACCAGAAACATCAATTACCGGTTTATCTATATTGTGTAGCGCTTGTGTTTCTACTTGCGCGATATTTGACTTTGTTTTTACAGGATGGTCCTCAAAACGAGGGCGATTCAGGATTAAAATGAAAATCATAATCCCAAAAAAACCAAACAAAATAAGCGGATTAATTTTCTTTCTCATATCTCATAATTTTACCTTAAAAATGAGAAAAAATCAAAAAAAATACTCAAAAAATGGGTTAGGAAAGGACTTTGGAGCATTTTTTCATTCAAGAGCGCGGAATGATTTGAAATATGGTATAATAAAAGGGAATTTCTAGAGAAAAGAGAAGATTATGTCAAATTATGCCATTATTTTAGCAGCGGGTAAAGGGACTCGCATGAAATCTGATTTGCCAAAAGTTTTGCACAAGGTTGCGGGTATTTCTATGTTGGAACATGTTTTCCGTAGTGTGGGAGCTATCCAACCTGAAAAGACAGTAACAGTTGTAGGACATAAGGCAGAATTGGTTGAAGAGGTCTTGGCTGGACAGACAGAATTTGTGACTCAATCTGAACAGTTAGGGACTGGTCATGCAGTTATGATGACAGAGCCAATCTTAGAAGGTTTGTCAGGTCACACCTTGGTCATCGCAGGAGATACTCCTTTAATCACAGGTGAAAGCTTGAAAAACTTGATTGATTTCCACATCAATCATAAAAATGTGGCCACTATCTTGACTGCTGAAACGGATAATCCTTTCGGCTATGGACGAATTGTTCGTAATGACAATGCTGAAGTTCTTCGTATCGTTGAGCAGAAGGATGCCACAGATTTTGAAAAACAAATCAAGGAAATCAACACTGGAACATATGTCTTTGACAACGAGCGTTTGTTTGAGGCTTTGAAAAATATCAACACCAACAATGCTCAAGGAGAATACTATATTACAGATGTCATTGGCATTTTCCGTGAAGCTGGTGAAAAAGTCGGTGCTTATACTTTGAAAGATTTTGATGAAAGTCTTGGGGTAAATGACCGTGTAGCTCTTGCGACAGCTGAGTCGGTTATGCGTCGTCGTATCAATCGTCAACACATGGTCAATGGTGTTAGCTTTGTAAATCCAGAAGCAACTTATATCGATATTGATGTTGAGATTGCTCCTGAAGTTCAAATCGAAGCCAATGTTACCTTGAAGGGGCAAACGAAAATTGGTGCTGAGACTGTTTTGACAAATGGTACTTATGTAGTGGACAGCACTATTGGAGCAGGAGCGATTATTACCAATTCTATGATTGAGGAAAGTAGTGTTGCAGACGGTGTGACAGTCGGTCCTTATGCCCACATTCGTCCAGGTTCAAGTCTGGGTGCCCAAGTTCATATTGGAAACTTTGTTGAGGTGAAAGGGTCTTCTATCGGCGAGAATACTAAGGCTGGTCATTTGACTTATATCGGAAACTGTGAGGTGGGTAGCCATGTTAACTTTGGTGCAGGAACCATTACAGTCAACTATGACGGCAAAAACAAATACAAGACAGTCATCGGTAACAATGTCTTTGTTGGTTCAAATTCAACCATTATTGCGCCAGTAGAACTTGGTGACAATTCCCTCGTTGGAGCTGGTTCAACTATTACTAAAGACGTGCCAGCGGATGCTATTGCTATTGGTCGTGGTCGTCAGGTCAATAAAGACGAATATGCAACTCGCCTTCCTCATCATCCTAAGAATCAGTAGGAGCCTATCATGGAATTTGAAGAAAAAACACTTAGCCGAAAAGAAATCTATCAAGGACCAATATTTAAACTAGTCCAAGAGCAGGTTGAATTACCAGAAGGTAAAGGAACTGCCCAACGGGATTTGATTTTCCACAATGGGGCTGTTTGTGTTTTAGCAGTAACGGATGAACAGAAACTCATCTTGGTCAAGCAGTACCGCAAAGCCATCGAGGCTGTCTCTTACGAAATTCCAGCTGGAAAATTGGAAGTAGGAGAAAATACAGACCCTGTTACAGCAGCCCTGCGTGAATTAGAGGAAGAAACAGCCTATACAGGGAAATTAGAACTCTTGTACGATTTTTACTCAGCCATTGGCTTTTGTAATGAAAAATTAAAACTATACCGAGCAAGCGATTTGACGAAAGTGGAAAATCCGCGTCCGCAGGATGAAGATGAGACCTTGGAAGTCCTTGAAGTGAGCTTAGAAGAAGCCAAGGAATTGATCCAATCAGGTCATATCTGCGATGCCAAGACAATTATGGCTGTTCAGTATTGGGAATTGCACAAAAAATAGAGGAGGTCAGTATGGGTAAACCTTTATTAACGGATGAAATGATTGAAAGAGCTAATAGAGGCGAAAAGATTTCAGGTCCTCCTTTGCTAGATGATGAGGAGACAAAAATTTTACCAACCTCTTCTTCCCGTTTTGGTTATGCCAATCCTAAGGATCATGGTTTTAGCCAGGAAACCTTGAAGATTCAGGTTGAACCATCTATTCATAAAAGTCGTCGCATTGAAAATACCAAGAGAAATGTCTTCAATTCTAAGTTGAATAAAATCTTATTCGCTGTCATCTTTCTCTTGATTTTGCTTGTCTTAGCAATGAAACTTTTGTAATAGAAAAGGAATTGAAATGAAAATAGGAATTATTGCGGCCATGCCAGAAGAACTGGCGTATCTGGTTCAGCATTTAGACAATGCCCAGGAGCAAGTTGTTTTAGGCAATACCTATTACACAGGAAGCATTGCCTCGCATGAAGTCGTTCTTGTAGAAAGTGGAATTGGAAAGGTCATGTCTGCTATGAGTGTGGCGATTTTGGCTGATCATTTTCAAGTGGATGCTTTGATTAACACGGGATCTGCTGGAGCAGTAGCAGAGGGTATTGCTGTTGGGGATGTTGTGATTGCTGACAAATTAGCCTATCATGATGTGGATGTCACAGCTTTTGGTTATGCTTATGGACAAATGGCGCAACAACCACTTTATTTCGAATCGGATAAAACCTTTGTTGCTAAAATTCAAGAGAGTCTATCTCAATTGGACCAGAACTGGCATCTTGGTTTGATTGCTACAGGAGATAGTTTTGTTGCAGGAAATGACAAGATAGAAGCGATTAAGTCCCATTTTCCAGAAGTTTTAGCAGTTGAGATGGAAGGAGCAGCTATTGCTCAGGCAGCGCATGCCCTTAATCTTCCAGTTTTAGTCATTCGAGCTATGAGTGACAATGCCAACCATGAAGCAAACATCTCTTTTGATGAGTTTATTATCGAGGCTGGACGTCGCTCTGCTCAAGTCTTATTAGCCTTTTTGAAGGCCTTAAATTAAGCGGAAATTTGACAGTTTTTCTAGCTTATGATAAGATTTAAGTAAAGAAAAGCTAGAAAACGTTTCAGAGGATATTATGAGTATTGAAATGACCGTCAGTGAGATTGCAGAGGTCTTAGGATTATCTCGCCAAGCAATCAATAACCGTGTCAAAGAATTACCAGAAGAAGACACAGATAAAAATGACAAAGGGGTAACAGTTGTTACCAGAAGTGGCTTGATTAAGCTAGAAGAAATCTATAAAAAAACGATTTTTGAAGATGAGCCTGTCAGTGAAGATGTCAAGCAACGTGAACTGATGGAGATTCTAGTTGATGAGAAGAATGCAGAAATTCTTCGTCTTTATGAACAATTAAAAGCCAAGGATCGTCAGTTATCAGAAAAAGACGAGCAGATGCGTATCAAAGACCGTCAGATTGCTGAGAAAGACAAACAACTCGATCAGCAGCAACAATTGACCCTTCAAGCCATGAAGGATCAAGAAAATCTTAAGCTAGAGCTGGACCAAGCAAAAGAAGAAGTCCAATCCACTAAGAAAGGCTTTTTTGCTCGTTTATTTGGAGGATAATCAAGGAGCTGTTTAGGTTAAATGCTAACCTAATGGCTTCTTTTATTTCTAATCTAAATAGTATAGTTGCTCAATTAATACTCAATGAAAATCAAAGAGCAAACTAGGAAGCTAGCCGCAGGCTGCTCAAAGCACTGCTTTGAGGTTGTAGATAAGACTGACGAAGTCAGTTACATATATCTACGG
>NZ_JVLI01000180.1:0-432 GCF_001072315.1 Streptococcus pseudopneumoniae
AGGTGAACAGTTTGTCGCGGATGAGTCACTTGATAAAGGGGTTAAAGTAGTTAGAGAACAAGGTCAAGATGAAGAAACAACGACTATAAGTGTTTATAAAGTAAATTCGACGACAGGAGAATTAACTGATCCAGATGTGACGACAAAAGTCGCTAAGGCAATGCAAGCGAAAATAACGGCAGTAGGAACTAAGTCTAAGGTTGAAATAAAGGATATTCCGTTTGAAACACGATATGTAGCAGATGAGACACTAAGTTATAAGGAAAAAGTAGAAACACCGGGTGAAAAAGGGCGTACAGTATCAACTACAAAATACACATTAAATCAAGAAACAGGAGCTATCTCAGAAGAAGCTACAACAGAAAACATTCCAGCTAAAGACAAAGTAGTAAAAGTTGGAAATGTGGAAAAGATAGTGTCACCTATAGAAAT
>NZ_JVLI01000181.1:0-435 GCF_001072315.1 Streptococcus pseudopneumoniae
AGGTGAACAGTTTGTCGCGGATGAGTCACTTGATAAAGGGGTTAAAGTAGTTAGAGAACAAGGCCAAGATGAAGAAACGACTACTATTCGTGTTTATAAAGTAAATGCACAAACAGGAGACTTGACTGAGCCAGAAGTTTCAACAAAAGTAGCCAAAGCAATGCAAGCGAAAATAACGGCAGTAGGAACAAAACCAACAGTTCAATCACAAGAAATTCCTTTTAAGACAGTTTATGAAGCAAATCCAGCGTTGAATTACAATCAAAAAATAGAAGAAACACCAGGGGAGAATGGTAGCTCAGTATCAACTACAAAATACACATTGAATCAAGAAACAGGAGCTATCTCAGAAGAAACTACAACAGAAAACACTCCAGCTAAAGACAAAGTAGTAAAAGTTGGAAATGTGGAAAAGATAGTGTCACCTATAGAAAT
>NZ_JVLI01000182.1:0-806 GCF_001072315.1 Streptococcus pseudopneumoniae
GGTAAGTATGAGAATACAGCTTATCAAGTTGATTTTGGTATGGCTTATGTAACTGAAACTGTAGTCAATAATGTTCCGAAGATTGAACCTAAGAAAGATGTGGTGATTGACCATCTAAGTAAAGAAAGTTTAGATGGCAAAGATGTCAGGTTGAATCAAACGTTTAATTATAAATTAGTTGGTTCCTTGATACCAAAAGATCGCTCAGAACAGTTATTTGAATATAAGTTTAGAGATGACTATGATGAAACACATGATGATTATCAGAGTATCTATCAAGTGTTTGCGACTGTAGATTTTGAAACAAGTGATGGCCAAAAATTTAAAGCTGGTGATGAATTAACTAAGTTCACAAGTCAAGTAGTAGACAAGGCTAAAGGTAAAGTAGATATTAGCTTTGATGATGCTTTCTTGAAGTCAATTTTAGAAACATTAGAGTTTCAAGCAGAAGCATATCTACAAATGACACGTATTCAGTCAGGAACAGTAGAAAATACTTACTCTCATACAGTTAATGGTGTGGAAGTTGTTTCCAATACGGTTGTGACTCATACTCCAGAAGAACCAAAACCAGAAGAACCGAAAAAGGAAGAACCCAAACCAGAACCAAAACTGGAACAACCGAAAAAGGAAGAGCCAAAACCGGAACCAAAACCAGAGCCAAAAACTCCTGAAGAACATCCGCAAGAATCAGTAAATCAGCCAGAACGAAGCTTGCCTTCAACAGGGGAGAAGGATTCTGCAGATTTACTATTGGCTGCTCTAGCAATGGGAAGTGTTGCTACAGGCTTGCTCTACAGCAAGCG
>NZ_JVLI01000183.1:0-15615 GCF_001072315.1 Streptococcus pseudopneumoniae
TTCTCTGCGAGTGTATTCATTAAAGATAATAAACCTTCCTATTTGCTTAATTTCATTATAAAACTTTTAGTTCAAAATAGCAAGTTAAAGAAATAGATAATTCTCTATGGTAATAATAAAAAAAAAAAGTTCAAAAGATAATAAAAAACTTGACTAAATAAAATATATCTGTTAGAATAAAAACAAGGAAACAGAAAGGGGTTTCATTGTATGAGAAAAAAACGTGGAATTAAAAAATTAGTTACATTTGCATTGCTAGGTGTTTTTATGTTTGGTAATACAATTCCTTACCAACAGTTTATTCAGAAGAATAAACAATTGGAGATTCGAGTGCAATCGCAAAAGAAGTCCAATGGTCTTGATGTTGGGAAGGCAGATTAATTATTTGGGATAGGAGTGCATACATTTTTACATATTAGGAGGGATTATAATGAATAATATTGTTGGTTTATATACTACTATTGATGATATCGGAAATCATGAGCGTCACTACACAAAACTTGGTGATTTCCAAAAAGGAAACAATCCTTGTATTGTAAGGTATGTCTCAGGCAGTGATGCAACTGTGAGATATCAAGATGAGGTTTATTCGCTTGAAGCAGGGATGATTCTTGGTGCGGATGCCCTAGTTGATACAAATAATTCATTTATTGAGATTACTGACTCATATGAAAATATTTACAGACTTGCACCTGAAAGTCAATTCTGTTTAGAAATGACAGTTAAGGGAGTAATTCCAGTTCATTTTGGACATGTTCATGTTATTCCTTCTTATCAGACAATTGAAGCAGGAGCTAAATATAGAACAAGTTGTTATACAGGTCGTAATCAAGTTACTATTGAAATGGTTGCGAATAATATAGATGTATATTATTCATATGATAAACCCGTTGAAGTATTTGAGTTTGATGAGTTAGGAAATAAATTTACTTTGTTTACGTTGGCACCGTATCAGAAATGTATTCTTCAAGACCAAGGTGGTAGTATGCGAGATAGATACCATGTTTTAGAACAATCTAACTTGGAAAATAGTGAAGTCATAAGATTGTATGAAACTTATTGTATGCCATTTAATTGGAGATTACAAGCTGAAGAGGTGCAACTAAGTGCACAGGCTAATTAGTATTGTGTTGTTGTATTCTGGCTAAACGCTTAGAAATTAAAGTATGCACTTATATAATTTGGGCTAGAGTTTATTCTAGCCTAAAATTTTATTAAAAGGTAGATTGAACATGGAAAAAATATTTAACTATTTAAATTTATATCTAAAAAGTTTGAATTTTGTGTGGAAAACATCAAAGTCTATAATGTTGTGGATGATTTTAATGGTTCCTATACAATCTATTCTTCCTTCTATCAGTATTTTTATTACTAACATAGTTGTCAATAAAATATCCTCTTTGAATTCCATAAATCTTACTATGCTTATTGCGGTTTGGGGGGTATCTTTCTTTCTTAACAATCTAATATCCCCACTGCTCGTGATGATACAAGGTCGCATGACTGATTTATTGACGTATCAATTAAATACGGAGTTGATGCGTAAATCAGAGAGATTACAGAATATTAGTTATTTTGAAGATAGCGAATTCTATAACGATATACAGTTGCTTAGTTCAGAAGCAAGTTGGCGTCCAGTAAATTTATTAGTATTTGGAACTAGCCTTATCTCCAATGCAATTGTATTTGCTTCTATGCTGTTAATGGTTAGCTCTGTGAATATACTAGTAAGTTTACTACTGTTTGTTGTATTGATTCCACAAGGTATCATAACTTATAGAATCCAGCAACAGGCATTTGAAACACTTGTGTCTAATAGTGAAGAATCTCGTAAGTTAGATTATTATAGTCAGGTTCTTTTGAGTAACAATCACATTAAAGATATTCGGCTTTATAATTTATATTTCTTTTTTATTACAAAATATACAGATGTATTTACATCAATAACTGACAAGCTCCAAGTTGATCGGAGAAAAAAATTTACCAATTCAGCTTTATTTATAACTCTTAATAGTATCGTCATAATTTTAATGTTTGGATATGTTATTATTCAAATCAAAAAAGGTGTTTTAGATTTAGGTGTTATTTTTGTGTTTTCTACTAGTATTATCTACTCAATAAATAGTATGGCTAGACTTGTAGAAGATAGTTCACTCCTCTATGACACTCTCCTCTACATGGAAAACTTTTTTAAGTTTATTGAAATTGAAGATGAGCTAAGTACAGAAGTACCAATTACTAAAACTGAAAATAATTTTGGTGATGATATCATAGAATTTAGAAATGTTAACTTTTCTTATTCAAACAATTCTGATTTGGTATTAAGTAACGTTAGCTTTAAAATAGCTGAGGGAGAGAAAATTGCAATAGTTGGGGAAAATGGAGCTGGAAAAACGACTCTAGTCAAATTGCTATGTGCTTTCTATCCTAACTATTCGGGTGATATAATAGTAAACAGTAAGTCACTTAGAGAATATGAATTGACAGATTATAGAAAGCAGATTACTTCAATTTTCCAAGATTTTTCTAAATTTGATATTTCATTAAGAGAGAATGTTGCACTGTCCGATTTATCTAGGATATTTAAAAATGAAGATATAACTAAAGCGCTTGATAAAGGTCGGTTTAATATAAAAGATATGTCATTAGACCAAGTTTTGGGAAGAAAATTTGATGGTGGGAAAGAATTATCTGGCGGGGAGTGGCAGAAAGTTGCACTGTCAAGAGCGTTTTTTTCAAATGTACCAATCTTAATATTAGATGAGCCGACGGCATCAATTGATGCCAAAGCAGAATATGAATTATTTCAAGATTTTCTGCAATTGACACAAGGAAAAACTGTTTTCTATATTACTCACAGACTTGCGAGTGTAAAATTTGCTGATAAAATTTTGGTGTTAAAATCCGGAGAAATTCATTCATTCGGAACTCATAATGAGTTAATGAATAAGGATGAGTATTATAGAAAATTGTATAAAATGCAATCGTCAATGTACGCTGAAGAATAGTTTGAAATATAGGAGCTGATATGGAAGTTCTCCGCATGAAAAATATCGAAAAACAAATTAATTCACGACATATCCTTCAAATACCTGAGTTAATTCTTCATCATGGTGAACGGATAGGCATTGTGGGGAGTAATGGTGTAGGAAAAACAACTTTGCTAAGAATGATTATCCAGGAAGATATTGATTACAAAGGTATGATAACAGTGAATGGAGATATTGCTTATGTTCCTCAAGTTAAGGAGATTAGAGATGGATCAGGAGGAGAGATTTCTTTAAAGTTATTAAAGGAGGCCTTTTCTTCAAGACCCTCTATACTAATTTTAGATGAGCCGACATCTCATTTGGATCAGCATAATGTTCAATGGTTAATCCATAGAATATCGAAATTTGATGGTACAATAATTTTGGTTAGTCACGATCGTTTTTTACTAGACAATATTATAGAAAAAATTGTTTTCATTGAAAGGAGTCAAATAGGAGTTTTCAAAGGAAATTTTACGGAATTTGAAAATGAAAGAAATCAAATAGAAGAGCAATGTTGGAAAAATATTGCTCAATATAACAATGAGGTGTCTAGGTTAACTAAAGAATTAGAAAATAAAAAGATAAGATCAAAAAAAATTAGTAAGAAAAGTTCTAATAGAATCAGCAACTCAGACTGGAAAGCGCGTTCAAAAATGGGGAGCTACGATAGTCAAGAAAAAGCCATGGCCAAATCAGCCAAAGCTATTGAAAAAAGATTAAGTAGATTGACTGCACCTTCCCGACCTTCACCTAAAACACAAATTAAGTTTAAAACAATAAGCTCCACATTAGAGTATTCTTCTAATACAATGATCGAATTAAAAGAAAGCAAGCTAAGTACAAATTTTATAAATCTTTATATACCTCAAATAAAAATGAGGTTTGGAGAAAAATGGTTGTTAACTGGAAGAAATAAATCTGGAAAGACTACATTATTAAAAAGTATAGTAAATCAAGAAATAGATGGATATTTTTCAAAAGGTTTAAAAATTGGGTATTTTAGTCAAGAATTAAATACACTAGACCAAGATAAAACACTCTTTGATAATATATATGAAACAAGTAGTCATAATAAACAATTAATTATAAACTTTCTTGCAATGCTAGATCTAAAATTTGATAAAATATTTGTTCCGTTTGGCAAGCTCTCAGGGGGTGAGCGAGTTAAAGGCCAACTTGCATCAGTCCTTCTGAGCGATTCAAATTTTCTTATTTTAGATGAACCAACAAACTTTCTTGATATTACCTCACTTAATGCACTAGAAAAATTCTTATTAAGTTATCCAGGTTCGATACTTTTGGTTTGTCATGACACATATTTTCAAGAAAGATTACATTTTAAAAAGTTATGCATTCTAAATAACAACTTGCTTCTAGAGGATTACTTTGAAGATTGATTGAGTAAGCTAAATAGGTGAACCATTTTATTTTTTTGATAGCTAATCAATATCCATGATGTAAAAAGCAGCGTAAAATCGACGCGCACCCGCATAGCGGGTGTTTTTTTGTCTCGCACCTAACGGAGCGAGACGAACTAATAGTCACTTAATCAAAAAACGCACCATATCAAAGACTAAAAAGTTTGATATCATGCGTCATATCTTAAAATACTTGACTATACTTTCTATTCAAATGAGCTTTTAACCAATCTATTTGGTCAATCAACTCTTAAAACCAAAGAGCAATTTCTCGCTTAGCTGACTCTTCTGAATCTGAACCATGTACAACATTTTGAATAGCTTGGTTTTCACTAGCAGCTTTTGCAAAATCACCTCGAATAGTTCCTGGTAAAGCTTCTTCTGGACGAGTTGCACCCATCATGGTCCGCCAAGTTTCGATTACTTTGGGACCAGAAATGACACCCACAAGAACCGGTCCTGAAGTCATAAATTCACGAATCGGTGGGTAAAAACTCTGACCAACCAAGTCCTGATAGTGCTGGTCAATCAACTCTTCTGAAACCTTTGTACGCAACTCCAATTTTTCGATTGTCAATCCACGTTGTTCGATGCGTTTCAACACCTCACCCACTAATCCTCTTTTTACACCGTCTGGTTTAATGATAAAAAATGTTTGTTCCATACTTGTCTCCTTTGTCAGCTTCTTTCTTTTATACTCTTCGAAAATCAAATTCAAACCACGTCAACTTCGCCTTGCCGTACTCAAGTACAGCCTGCGGCTAGTTTTCTAGTTTGCTCTTTGATTTTCATTGAGTATTATTTTACCACATTTTATGGAAAAATGGAGAAAGTTTTCAGAAAAGAGAAAGAGAACCCGAAGGCTCTCTCATCTGCTTTTATTCTACTGTTTCTTCCACAGTTTCAACGGCAGTATCCACAACTACTTCTGTTGTTTCTTCGTTTCCTTCTTCCTCTACTGGAGGGTTGAGGTATTCTTCTTCGTTGATAGCATGTGGTTCAAGGTTACGGTAACGAGCCATACCAGTACCTGCTGGGATGATTTTACCGATGATAACATTTTCTTTAAGTCCAAGGAGATGGTCTTTCTTACCGCGGATAGCTGCATCTGTAAGGACACGAGTTGTTTCCTGGAAGGAAGCCGCTGACAAGAAACTATTTGTTTCAAGTGAGGCTTTGGTAATTCCCATAAGGACTGGGCGACCTGTCGCTGGAACTCCACCTGCGATAAGGACATCCTTGTTAGCATCTGTAAAGTCATTGATATCCATGAGGGTACCCATGAGAAGGTCTGTATCTCCTGGATCCATGACACGGACTTTACGTATCATTTGACGAACCATTACCTCGATGTGTTTGTCACCGATTTCTACCCCTTGGCTACGGTAAACCTTTTGTACTTCACCGAGAAGGTAAGTTTCAACTGACAAGACATCACGAACTGCAAGAAGGCGTTTTGGTTGGATAGAACCTTCTGTAAGAGCAGCACCACGCGCTACTTGGTCACCAACTTCAACACGCATACGAGCGGTAAATGGAACGACATATTCACCTTCGCCAGTTTCACCCTTAACAAAGACTTTCTTGGTACGAGTTGAAGCGTCTTCTTCGATAGCAGTAACTTGTCCTTTAACCTCTGTGATAACCGCTTCCCCTTTAGGATTGCGGGCTTCAAAGATTTCTTGGACACGAGGAAGACCCTGAGTGATATCGGTATTTGAAGCGACCCCACCCGTGTGGAAGGTACGCATTGTAAGCTGTGTACCAGGTTCCCCGATAGATTGGGCAGCGATTGTACCAACTGCTTCACCAACTTCAACCGCATCACCAGTCGCCAAGTTGATACCGTAACAGTGACGGCAGACACCATGACGAGTGTTACATGTAAATACTGAACGGATGGTTACTTCTTCCACACCAGCATTCACAATTTCACGTGCCTTGTCTTCTGTAATCAACTCATTTGGACCAATGATAACTGCACCAGTTTCTGGATGTTTAACAGTTTTCTTAGTGTAACGACCATTGAGACGCTCTTCGAGAGACTCGATCATCTCTTTTCCTTCTGCGATAGAACGAATCAAGAGACCACGGTCTGTTCCACAGTCATCCTCACGGATGATAACATCTTGGGCAACGTCAACCAAACGACGAGTCAAGTAACCTGAGTCGGCTGTCTTAAGGGCCGTATCGGTCATACCTTTACGCGCACCGTGAGTTGAGAAGAACATTTCGAGTACTGACAAACCTTCGCGGAAGTTTGAAAGGATTGGCAATTCCATGATACGTCCGTTCGGAGCAGCCATCAGACCACGCATACCGGCAAGCTGTGAGAAGTTTGAGATGTTACCACGGGCTCCAGAGTCCATCATCATAACGATTGGGTTCTTAGGATCTTGGTTGGCAATCAAGCGTTTCTCTAGTTTTTCACGGGCAGCACGCCATTCAGCTGTAACGGCATTGTAACGCTCGTCGTCTGTGATCATACCACGACGGAATTGTTTGGTGATTTGTTCTACACGTTTGTGTGATTCTTCAATGATTTCAGCCTTGTCATCAACGACTGGGATATCGGCAATACCCACTGTCAATCCTGCAAGAGTTGAGTGGTGGTAACCGAGGTTCTTCATACGGTCAAGTAGGGCAGAAGTTTCTGTCGTACGGAAACGTTTGAAGATTTCAGCGATGATATTTCCAAGGTTTTTCTTCTTGAATGGAGGGTTGAGTTCAAGTTTGCTGATAGCTTCCTTGATATCTCCACCAAGTGGCAAGAAGTATTTAGCTGGAACGCCTTCTGTTAAGTTGGCATTGTTTGGTTCTTGCAAGTATGGTAGTCCCTCTGGCATGATGTCGTTGAAGAGGATTTTACCAACTGTTGTAAGCAAGACCTTGTGTTTTTGCTCTTCTGTCCAAGGTTTGTTGAGGCTGTCTGTTGCAATACCAACACGTGAGTGAAGGTGAACATAACCATTACGGTAAGCCATAACCGCTTCGTCACGGTCTTTGAAGACCATTCCTTCACCTTCACGACCAGCTTCTTCCATAGTCAAGTAGTAGTTACCCAAAACCATGTCCTGAGATGGAGTAACAACTGGTTTACCATCTTTCGGGTTCAAGATGTGCTCAGCAGCGAGCATGAGGATACGAGCTTCTGCTTGGGCTTCTTCTGAAAGCGGTACGTGGATGGCCATTTGGTCCCCGTCAAAGTCGGCATTGTAGGCTTCACAGACAAGTGGGTGCAAGCGAAGGGCCTTACCATCAATCAAGACTGGCTCGAAGGCTTGGATACCCAAACGGTGAAGGGTCGGTGCGCGGTTCAAAAGCACGGGGTGTTCTTTGATCACTTCTTCAAGGATATCCCAGATACGCTCATCTCCGCGTTCGACCAAGCGTTTAGCAGCTTTGACGTTTTGCACGATATCACGTGCAACGATTTCACGCATCACGAATGGTTTAAAGAGCTCGATTGCCATTTCACGTGGCACACCACATTGGTACATCTTAAGCGTTGGACCAACGGCGATAACGGAACGTCCTGAGAAGTCAACACGTTTACCGAGCAAGTTTTGACGGAAGCGTCCTTGTTTACCTTTAAGCATGTGACTCAATGATTTCAGTGGACGGCTACCTGGTCCTGTGATTGGACGACCACGACGACCATTGTCAATCAAAGCGTCAACCGCTTCTTGAAGCATACGCTTCTCATTTTGAACGATGATACCTGGTGCATTCAACTCAAGCAAACGAGCCAAACGGTTGTTACGGTTGATAACACGGCGGTAAAGGTCATTCAAGTCAGATGAGGCAAAACGGCCACCATCCAACTGCAACATTGGACGAAGATCTGGTGGAATAACTGGAAGGATGTTGAGAATCATCCATTCAGGTTTGTTTCCAGACTTGTAAAAGGCATCCAAAACATCCAAACGACGGATAGCTTTGACACGTTTTTGTCCAGTAGCTGTTTTCAACTCTTCTTTGAGTTCAGCAATTTCTTTTTCAAGATCTACTTGTTTCAAAAGGTCTTGGATAGCTTCGGCACCCATCTTGGCAACGAATGATCCATAACCATATTCACGCAAGCGCTCGCGGTATTCGCGCTCTGTCATGATAGACTTATGCTCAAGTGGTGTATCCTTAGGATCAATCACCACATAAGCCGCAAAGTAGATCACTTCCTCAAGGGCACGAGGACTCATATCAAGGGTCAAGCCCATACGGCTTGGAATCCCCTTGAAGTACCAGATGTGAGATACAGGAGCTTTCAACTCGATGTGCCCCATACGCTCACGACGAACTTTCGTACGCGTTACTTCAACCCCACAACGGTCACAAACAATCCCTCTGTAACGAATGCGTTTGTACTTACCACAAGCACATTCCCAGTCTTTTGTAGGACCAAAGATAACTTCATCAAAGAGTCCTTCACGTTCTGGTTTCAAGGTACGGTAATTGATTGTTTCAGGTTTTTTGACTTCTCCATAAGACCATGAACGGACTTTACTTGGAGAAGCTAGGGTGATTTGCATACTTTTAAAACGATTTACATCAACCACTATTTCTTCCCTTTCTATTCTAAGTGAACTGCTTATTCTTGTTCAGCAGCTTCTTCTGTTGCTTCCGCTTTTGTTGCTTTCTCAGCTTCTTCAGCTTCAAAAGCTGCTTTAGCCTCTTGTGCTGCTTTTTCGCGGGCTTTTTCAAGATCATCTACGTGGATGACATCTTCGTCCATTCCTTCATCCAAGTCACGAAGTTCCACTTCTTGGTCATCTTCGTCTAGGACACGCATGTCAAGACCAAGAGATTGCAATTCTTTGACAAGAACTCGGAAGGATTCTGGAACACCTGGTTTTGGAATTGGTTTTCCTTTTGTAATAGCTTCATAAGCTTTCAAACGTCCGTTAATATCGTCAGACTTGTAAGTCAAGATTTCTTGAAGGACATTTGACGCACCGTAGGCTTCAAGAGCCCAAACCTCCATCTCACCGAAACGTTGTCCACCAAACTGAGCTTTACCTCCGAGTGGTTGTTGGGTAACAGTTGAGTAAGGTCCGACTGAACGCGCGTGCAATTTATCGTCAACCATGTGGTGGAGCTTGATCATGTACATGACTCCGACAGAAACACGGTTATCAAACGGTTCCCCAGTACGTCCATCGTAAAGGATTGTTTTAGCATCACTATCCATACCAGCTTCTTTAACAGTTGACCAAAGGTCTTCAGAACTTGCTCCGTCAAAGACTGGTGTTGCGATGTGAATACCAAGAGTACGAGCAGCCATACCTAGGTGAAGCTCCATAACCTGACCGATATTCATACGTGATGGCACCCCAAGTGGGTTCAACATGATATCGACTGGAGTTCCATCTGGAAGGTAAGGCATGTCTTCTACAGGAACGATACGAGAGACAACCCCTTTATTTCCGTGACGTCCGGCCATCTTATCTCCGACCTTGATCTTACGTTTTTGAGCAATGTAGACGCGAACCAGCATGTTAACGCCTGATTGCAGCTCATCTCCATTTGCACGTGTAAAGATCTTAACATCACGAACGACACCATCGGCACCGTGTGGTACACGAAGAGAAGTATCACGCACTTCACGAGATTTATCTCCGAAGATAGCGTGCAAGAGACGTTCTTCAGCTGAAAGGTCTTTCTCACCCTTAGGTGTTACTTTACCTACAAGGATATCGCCTTCTTTAACCTCAGCACCGATACGGATAATACCCATTTCGTCAAGGTCTTTAAGAGCATCTTCACCAACGTTTGGAATTTCACGAGTGATTTCTTCAGGCCCAAGCTTTGTATCGCGCGTTTCTGATTCGTATTCTTCAAGGTGGACAGATGTATAAACATCGTCTTTGACCAAGCGTTCGCTCATGATAACAGCATCCTCGAAGTTGTAACCTTCCCAAGTCATGTAGGCAACGATTGGGTTTTGTCCAAGCGCCATTTCTCCATTTTCCATAGAAGGTCCGTCAGCGATGAAATCGCCTTTTTCAACGACATCGCCAACTTTAACAAGCGTACGTTGGTTGTAAGCAGTACCTGAGTTTGAACGACGGAATTTTTGGATGTGGTAAACGTCCAATGAACCATCTTCACGACGGACTTCTACCTTGTCAGCATCTGCATAGGTAACTTTACCGTCATACTGAGCAATCACAGCAGCTCCTGAATCGTGGGCTGCCTGATATTCCATACCAGTACCAACGTAAGGTGCTTTAGGATTAATCAATGGTACAGCCTGACGTTGCATGTTGGCTCCCATGAGGGCACGGTTGGAGTCATCGTTTTCCAAGAAAGGAATACATGCTGTCGCAACGGCAACTACCTGTTTTGGTGAAACGTCCATGTAGTCAACAACATTAGCTGGATACTCTTGGTTGACCCCTTGGTGACGTCCCATGACAACTTTCTCAGCAAAGGTTCCATCTTCATTCAGACGAGAATTAGCCTGTGCTACAGTAAATTCATCTTCTTCATCGGCTGTCAACCAAACGATTTCGTTCGTAACAACACCTGTTTCACGGTCAACCTTACGGTATGGTGTTTGAACAAAACCATACTTGTTCAAATGTCCGTAAGATGACAAGTTATTGATCAAACCGATGTTAGGTCCTTCAGGTGTCTCGATTGGACACATACGACCATAGTGAGTGTAGTGCACGTCACGGACTTCATATCCAGCGCGGTCACGTGTCAAACCACCAGGTCCTAAGGCTGACAAACGGCGTTTGTGAGACAACTCAGAAAGTGGATTATGTTGGTCCATGAACTGTGACAACTGTGATGAACCAAAGAATTCTTTCACCGCAGCTGTTACAGGACGGATATTGATGATTTGTTGTGGTGTCAAGACTTCGTTATCTTGAACAGACATACGTTCACGGACATTACGTTCCATACGAGAAAGTCCAAGGCGTACTTGGTTGGCAAGCAATTCCCCAACCGCACGAATACGACGGTTTCCAAGGTGGTCGATGTCATCTACACGGCCAAGTCCTTCAGCCAAGTTGAGGAAGTAACTCATCTCAGCAAGAATATCTGCAGGAGTCACCGTACGAACCTTGTCATCTGGATTGGCATTACCAATGATGGTTACAACACGGTCTGGATCAGTTGGTGCAACAACCTTGAATTTTTGAAGAACAACTGGCTCAGTCACAACGGCTGCATCATTTGGAATGTAGACAATCTTATTCAAGTCGCCATCCAAATGGCTTTCAATGCTTTCAATCACACTACGAGTCATGATTGTTCCAGCTTCTACCAAGATTTCTCCTGTTTCAGGATCTACCAATGGCTCTGCAATAGTTTGGTTGAGCAAACGTGTTTTAACATTGAGTTTTTTATTGATCTTGTAACGACCAACTGCTGCCAAGTCATAACGACGTGGGTCAAAGAAACGAGCTACAAGCAAGCTACGTGAGCTTTCAGCAGTCTTAGGCTCACCTGGACGAAGACGTTCGTAAATTTCTTTCAAAGCTTCGTCGGTACGAGAGTCCATTGGGTTCTTATGGATATCTTTTTCAACAGTGTTGCGAACCAATTCGCTATCACCAAAGATATCAAAGATTTCATCATCACCTGAGAAACCAAGCGCACGAACCAATGTCGTAAATGGAATCTTACGAGTACGGTCGATACGAGTGTAGGCGATATCTTTTGAGTCACTTTCAAGTTCCAACCAAGCTCCACGGTTAGGGATAACCGTTGAACCGTAGCCCACTTTACCGTTTTTATCAACTTTATCGTTAAAGTAAACACCTGGTGAGCGGACCAACTGAGATACGATGATACGTTCACCACCATTGATGATGAAAGTACCCATTTCTGTCATGATCGGGAAATCACCAAAGAAAACTTCTTGGGTCTTGATTTCGCCTGTTTCTTTATTGATCAAGCGGAAGGTTACAAAAATTGGTGCTGAGTAGCTAGCATCATGGATACGAGCTTCTTCTAGCGTGTATTTTGGTTCCTTGATTTCATATCCAACAAATTCCAACTCCATCGTGTCTGTGAAGTTTGAAATTGGCAATACATCTTCAAATACTTCCTTAAGACCGTGGTCTAGGAAAGCTTTGAATGAGTCAGTTTGAATTTCAATCAAATTTGGTAAGTCAAGAACTTCTTTGATTCTTGAAAAACTACGACGGGTACGATGTTTCCCGTATTGAACGTCATGTCCTGCCAAGATGATTCTCCTTTGTAAATAAGTTCCAAGCCTTGTCAATCAGGCTTTCTAATCGTCATATGGTTGTAAAACCCCTATCACCGTGTCCTCTTGACAAATTTTCAGAATCTTTAAGTCTTTGTTACAAATAATCAAAATCCTGAAAAAAAGCACAAAAAGAGCAGCTAAATCTGACTTTTTCAGAAGATTTAACTGCTGTGAGCCTTGTCTGGACAATATTTCAGACAAAACCTACGACAAATGATTACTCATATTATACCCTATTTAGCTAGATTTTTCAAGGGATTCAGTAGTTTTTTGGTGAATTTTTTTCCGCGTAACTTCTCAAAGTAACTTCCACTTGCCTATCCAAAGTGGAAGTTAGTCTAAAACGGATTTTTATGATGGAATTAAGTGTGAGACGTTTGAAAATGTTTTAACAGCAACAACGTACTATTCTAGTTTCAATACCCTATAGAAGTTACCCTTTTCATTCTCTCAAAAGCCAATCATAAAAGAGGAGAAATCGAAGTTTCTCCTCTTCACTGTTTACTATCGAATCAAGTAAATCAAATCGTTACTCATTCACAATTTTTTCATCAACTTTAGGGTTTAGAGTTGTTCCCCAATGTGTAATTGTACGCTGTTGTACTAGTGGTAAGTCTGTGCGGTTGTAAACTGTACGCCATGGTTCCCATACAAGACCCGTCTTTTCTTGAACCTTGATACGAAGATTACGGACATTTCCTCTAAATTGAATCTCTGTTTGGAAGCCTGAAGTTCTGTTTTTTCCGTTATCTTCCCATTGACGTGAACGGATTTCTGGATTGCCTTGTTCATCATATGTAATTTCATCCCAATAGATGTAGTAACGTGCAATATAAGCACCCTTATGATGAAGTTTCAAGAAGCCATTTTTGTAAGAAGTAACCTTCGTTTCGATATAGTCTGTACTATTTTGTAAAGTTGCTTGGGCATTATCTTTTAGGAAGGCAGTCTTATATGAGATTGGCACAGCTGGACTTTGAGCGCTAAAGTTAGCTCCTTCTCTGATGAGTTCCTTCAAGTTTTCGACTGTTCCTGTGACAACTTTGGCAGCACCGCTAGCATTACCTCCTACAATTACCGCTGTTACAGAAGTATTCTTCAATAGACGGCTCCATTCAGAATTTGGAGCAATTGTTGCGCCTTTGATAACTGCATTAATAGCTGCTTTTAATTCAGTAGACTTACTTGTCGACTCAAACTTAACATAGATTTGACGTCCGTAAGAAACGTTTGATACATATACAGGTGGAGTTTGTGAATCAACGCCTCTTTGTTTTAAATCTTCAGGTGTCACACTCTTGTCAAATACAGCTGCTGGATTGGTCGGTGCATCAAATGTCGCTGTATAGTAGATTTGTTTAAAGTTTACAACTTCAATTTGCTTTTCACCCTTTTGCACAGCCTCAAAGTCAATCTTGAGCGGTGCGCCTGCTTTTTCAAAGTCTGCACCAAATTTTGCTTTCAATTGGTTCATGCTATAGGCTGTAGTTGATTCATACTGAACACGGGCAGGAACGGAATGGCTAGATGAGTAATTCTTTGTCCATCTTTCAACCAAGGTATTCATCGCAGACTGCATACCACTAGTTGTAGGATCTGCTTCAATTCGGCTGTCAGACTGAATCATACCAGGTAAATCGACGCTGACTGTCCCCTTTGCACGGGCAAGACTAATCAATTCTGGCTGATTTTCTAGCAGATTTTGGTTTGCCTTATACAAGCCACCTAGGAAGACATTTTGATTTCCATTGATGGAAACATCTGCTGTGCCTGTAGAGAGGGTTTTCTTGATTTTTTCTACAACGACAAACTCTCCATTTTGTTCCTTAGCACTTGTGTTGTAGCGATTTTCTAAGGTTTCTCCCTTGCGAGTTAAAATATCCAAAGGATTGTAAGTTAAGCCAAAAAGGTAGTCTTTCAATGCTGATGTTTGATCTACTACTGGTGCAGTTCTATCCTGTCCAACTTGAGTTGTTGCTGAACGGAATACTTCCACTTCTGCCAAGCTCAATGGGGTATTTTTAGTTTTCAACTCCACTTTTACATAACGAGCGCCTTTGGCGGTGAAGAAAACTTCAAGTTCTGCCTTCCCATTCAAACTATTAAAGTGTTGACGAGCAACTTCTTGTTTTGCTTCATTTAACAAAACAACATCAAAATTAGAAAGACGATTAGCTACATCCCCATCTCCACGATTGTAAAGTTTAACTTTTCCAACATTCTCTGTTTTTCCGAGATCAACTTGCCACCAAGCATTGTCTTCAAAGTTTGTATGCGTTACAGAATGGTGCCCATAGTCACTGTCAACATTACCATCCACTGCTCGTGTAGCAGCTCCTCCATAAGCAGTAGAACTTTGACTAGCTTGTTTTCCACGAGCGATGTTTTCTGTCTCAACTGGACGATTCCCTTGCTCTGTAGCCAAAGCTACTCCCTGAGCGTTCAATAAAAAGGCCGCAACAACAGCACTACACACACCGAGTCCACACTTTTTGACAAAGCGATGCAAACGTTTTTCTTGATTCATTCCTTATTCCTCCGTTTTTAAATGAATACGTTTTCCTATTTGTCTATAGTCTATCAAATTTCAAGTAAAAGTCAAGCACAAATCAGCAAAAAAGTCAAGAAAATAAGAAGAAAACGTTTGCTGAATTTTTCTGATATTTTCTTTAGATTTCCAGTAAATACTATAGTTTGGAAACTAGATAAAACTTGAGAAGCGCTAGCTTTTTCTCTTCCTATTTGTAGTTTCGCTAGATGAACTTTTTAAAGAAATATTAGAAATCAATTTCTGAATAAAAATAGCTGAAAACACATCATCTTCCTAATAATACGGCTTGGCTTATGTGACATTTTTATACTCTTCGAAAATCTCTTCAAACCACGTCAACGTCGCCTTGCCGTACTCAAGTACAGCCTGCGGCTAGTTTCCTAGTTT
>NZ_JVLI01000184.1:0-2042 GCF_001072315.1 Streptococcus pseudopneumoniae
AAAAGTTAGCTGGTGATCCTGGTAAAGATTGGCTTAGTTCAGAGTTAGAAAACTTACTAGGTTCAGATGGTGGGAAGTTCAAGGACAAGATTCGTGACTTGAAAAGTAAAGAGCAGGGTGGAATTAAATATTATGACTTCCTATTATTAAATGATAAGGGAAAGACACATGCGGAAACTTTGACTGGAAGTATTCGTTGGAAAACAGATACAAAAGTGGAAGATATAGCTGGAGTACCAGATAAATTTGTCAATAGAGCTTATAAGGATCCATGGAAAGAAGGTACGGGCGATAAGACTTTATCTACAAAGTTTTATGATGTTCATAAAGGTTTGACATTTAAGCTAGCTAATGTTGGAGAATTTGAAGATGGTAGTAAACTAGATCTACGTTTTACGGTTTCTGAAGAGCCAAAAATTGCTTACAAGTATACAAGTAATCCTTTTTTAAATACAGATAAGGACAATGCGACAATTAGAGAATCTTTAGATATACCTAGTCTAACTGTTGGTAAGGCAGCTAAAGATGATAGTCTAATGTTCTATTATAATAATTTGCATAGTCTTAAATTTCATGTAGAATTTTTAAAGAATGGGAAAAAGGCAAAAGTAGCACTTTCTACAATGATTTCGGATGTCGATTGGAATCAAGGTTCAGAGTTTGTGTTTAGTGATGTCACTTTAAAAGATCAGTTATATTCTCCAGATGAAGATAAACTATCGTATAGTGGTTCTTATTATCGAGGTTTAAAAATCCATGAAGGTCATAAAGTTTATGCTCCTTTTGAAGATGGGATAGATGGAGATAAAGCTCAAGCCCCTGCGGGAACCTATTTGGTTAGTGGTTACGGAGACAGTTTTGACTATACTTTTTATGCAAGAAAAAGTGTTTTAGATGGAACGGTTAAAGATGGGGATTTTGACTATAGTAATGCTTCTAGCTTTATTAAAGCTTCTGGAGGTTTACAGTTTAACTTATTTGGCTCCTCAGCTAAGGGTGTTGTCCATTCAACTGTGACAGCTCCTAAATTGAAAGAAACAAAACCCTTAAAAGAATTACCTCCAGCTCCATTACTAACGCCTGTTCCAAACGTTATTCCTAAACCTGAAATTCATTATCACTATAACTCCTTTGGAATTCGTCCGAACCTAGAAAAGTTTGTCAAGAATTCTAAGGGGGAATCTATTAATAAAAGCTATGTACCAAAACTTTCAACGGTAGAGTGGGAATTAACAACTAAGCCTCTTCCAGCTAATCGTGAAGCTACTACAGACTTTGAGATTGTGGATGCCTTGCCTTCAGGTTTTGTGTTAGATGTTGAAGCTTCAAAGAAGATTAATTCTGATTTTGAATTAACTTATGATAAAGCGAGCCATGTTGTTCGTGTGAAAGGCTTAGAAAGTTTGAAATCTAAGCTTAATCAAGATTTAAGTAAGGAAGTACAAGTACCAGCTCCAATTTTAGTTGGTAAAGTAACGAATGATGGTGCAACCTATAAGAATAACTTCCAATTAAAAATTAATAATAAGTACGAAAGTTATTCAAATATTGTTCAGGTATCGACACCTGGTAAACCGAATGACCCTGATAATCCAAATAACAACTTAATTCAGCCAATAAAACACAATCATAATAAGGATGGTGTTATTATTGATGGAAAAACAGTTCTAGCTGGTTCGAAAAATTACTACCATATTACCTTGGATTATGATCAGTATAAGGGAATAAAGGCAGATCCATCCGCTATTCTGAAAGGCTTTGGTGCAATTGATGATTACCCAGAAGAGGCTGTTACGATTAATCAATCAGATATTCGTTATATTGATAGCGAAGGAAAAGAAGTTTCTGGTATCTCAGTGTATCAGTATGATTCTATAGATTCCGTTGATAATGATAAGGTCAAAGCTTTTCTTGCTAGTTCTGAAATTAAGCCCAAGGGTGCTTTCCAAGTATTTTTAGTGGATGATCCAGAAGCCTATTTTAACCAGTATATTAAATCAGGAAAATCGGTTACAATTATTAATCCAATGGTAACCAAGGAA
>NZ_JVLI01000185.1:0-1960 GCF_001072315.1 Streptococcus pseudopneumoniae
ACTGGAATCCCCTTTTCCTGCAGACTAGTTATAAATTTATGGCCAGCCATATCATTATCTACAGCTAAGGTAATCATATCCTGATGCTGACCATCTTTAAAATAATTCGTTGTTCTAGCGACAGTTTCTAGTTTTTTTCCAACATTCTGATCTACTTGATAGGATTTATCATTTATCTCTGAATACAATTCCATAAACCGTCTACTAATGATTCCTTCTTTTACTCCATCCATAGCTACTAAGCGGACATCCTGAAGCCTATCTTTATGAAGCTCATAGTAGCTCATTAGATCGATTGGAGCTTCCGCAAATACTAAACGTTTAGGATTCCCAATATCAATTGAAAAGCCTAATTGTCCGTCTGAATTTCTCATAATTTGTTTTAGACGCCCACGTTCAGGATAGTGCTCCCGATTCTCTACTATTCCCTGAAGACTCGCTCCAGTTAAAAAGCCTATGTTGTCCTTATACTTAAAGACGATCACAGGCTCAAAATAGTCTCCCTTTTTTCGGATTGCTTCCGCTATACTCCCTTGGCTAATAAAGAAGTTAATCGTATCATCTGAAAGGCCTCTCTGTGCCTTCAAATAGCTTCTAGAGGCGCTGAAATCCTGACGCTCATATCTTTCCAAGTGATAGCTAAAAGGCTCTTTTGAAGCCGTCTGAGCTTCTACATCGACTTCCTTAAATTCTCCAGTTTCTAAAAAATGCATCGCTTCCTTGTAAGAAACACCTCGTATGGTTTGAACTAACTGAATAACATCTCCAAATTCAGTTCTTGAGTTCCAATAAAATTCATTTTTCTTTGTATCTATTACAAACGAATCATGTTCTACCCAGTTATAGCTATGGCTCCCTGTACGCTTTAACTCCATGCCTAGTTGTTCTGCAACAGAAATAATAGATAATCTCTTGGCTTCTTCTTTGCTTAACACCATCTGTTGTCCCTCTACAATGAAAATTCTGGTTCTTCTTTTTCTGCTACTATATCTTGTGTCTGTTCTCTCTCAAGTTCTTCCGCTTCTACAAAACGTTTTAAATCAGGAAAATGGAGTTGGGCTTGTTTTAGCTTATCATGAACCAACAAGTTCTCATCGATATAATAGACAGCTTCCTGGTGCCCGTTGAAACCTTTCTCTAAATCAATATCCTCAAAGCGGATAACAGCCAACTCTGTCAAACTTCCCTTATACCAAGCTCCAATCTCACTTTCAAGATAGAATCGAACAGATTCTCTATCTTCCGTCTTTGTATCCCGTAAATAAGCTAGTTCCCAGCTTTCACCTTGAGAATAACCAACGACCTCTTGAAGAATTAACTCCTGATTATTCGTTCCTAAAATCTGGTTAATATCTCCTAAACGTGGTACTAGAATTTCCTGAGCTAGTGAGACGGCTTCTGTACGATAGTTGAAAAACTCATATTGTTCTCTATCTTCTACATAGTTCCTAACGAAATCTGAATAATGAGGGAAATGTTCCTGAAAACTAGGTGAAATCATTCCATAGATATAGGCTTGTTTTACTGTTTCAAACTGGGCTATTTGATAATATGAGGGGTCAAGCTTGCCCTCTTGATTCAATAGTTCCTTGATATTTTCTGGAAGTTGAATCGGTTCTGAATCTGGCCAAGTTTTCTTAGAATAGTTGATTACTTCTTCGTAAAGAATGGTATCGATCTCTGGATTCTCCATTTTAAGTAAAGTATCTACAATTTGAGCATATTCTGAAAGATTGGAACGATAATCGGAGATCAAGCCATCTTTACGAACCTCCCATTCCTCAACCTGAGCATTTTCTGGAGTTCGTAGTAACAATACCTCCTCAGTTTTTAGATCGACTCCAATAACTTGATCGCCATTGGGAAGCTGATCCATCTCTAATTCCCGAATCCTAGCATCTAATTGATTATTAACCTGAAGCAAGTCTTGTTTCAAGTGAAATAATTCTTCTGCATTGGC
>NZ_JVLI01000186.1:0-1270 GCF_001072315.1 Streptococcus pseudopneumoniae
AAAGGATGAATCCTTTCAAATTGTGCATGAAAGCTTGTTAAGTAATTCAAATCTTTTTGTTTTTTCAAATCATAGCCAATCAGTAAAGAAAGCATCTCATCTTCAGTCTGTTCAACAGAAGCTGTCGCAATTTTTCCTACCTCATTTTGCAATACTTTATAACGACCAACTGGAGCTATCGGGTTATGCTCAGAACTTGTTCCACTTTTTAGAATACGATGCAGGTTTTTTATATAGTCCTCTGTCAGTGGCTCGTTAACGGTATCTAAGATATAATCAAAACATTTAAAATGATTATTCATTTCTACCAAATCATCAATTTTGATTCCTTTTGCATCAATATTTGCGATTGTCTTTGTCTCATAAATTAAGCTAGTCTGCTCTTCTGTCAGACGACTTCCTTCAATTCGGTTAGAATTATAAGCAAAGCGTTTCTGTGTGATATCATAAATACCACCATGTACTTTTCCTTCTCTCTCTGCTAAGAGCCTTGTAATTAAATCCATTATTTCTCCTTGTAGTAAGCAGTTGTAGTTATGGATATATTTATAGTCATAAACATATTTATAACTATAGTTTCTCGATTAATTTATCAAGATAATCTGATGCAGACTTTGCTCCAGCTGCTTTAGCAATCTCATCTAATTTTTTCCGATTGCTTGGTTTCAAAGTAAACTGGAATTGCTTTTTGCGTTCAAAACTTTCAAAGTGGGCTACATCTGAAATCTGCTCAGGTTGGTGGGTTGCTTCGATAATCTGCGAAATCTCTTTTTCTTTTGGTGTGAATGCCATAACAATCTCCTTCTAATTATATTTATAATTGTGTTTGTATTTATAAATATAATTATATTGTATCATAAATTTTTGAAAAAGTCTGCTCCAGCTCAGTGAAAAACTTTTTGTGTTTTTGATAAAGTTCAGGATTCTCCTCCATATCTGCAATAGAGATCTTATCAATCGTGGAATGATTGAATAACTCTTTTGCTGGTACAATTCCTAGAAGGTTATCTGTTCCCTTTTCTTTGGCTTCAAGTCCCAGAGCTTCCAGTAATTCTCTTGATGATCCGTAGTTTGGTCGAATCATATTTGCTAGAAAATATAACTCAGCAGTAATGTATGATTCTCTTGTACGATAGTCAATTACATCCTTTCTAAATGCTTCTAACCGAGTTGATAGATTGAATTTGGCATTATAACCAAACTCTGAAGGAGTCAATGGACTAATAATAGCGTGACTGACTGCAACAGCATTTTTAGTAGCTGTCGCAAA
>NZ_JVLI01000187.1:0-3129 GCF_001072315.1 Streptococcus pseudopneumoniae
ATTCTCCTTATTGGTTACTACTAGTTGCGGTTGTTGGTTCAGAAGATGTCGGTGTTGCCGTTGATGTAGATGAAACTGGAGTCGAGCTTGAACTGCTAGTATCTGAATAGGTTCCTATACTTTGCCCTCTCGCTTCAGCCAATACGATAGGCTCTATTTTATTGATCAATAGTTTCCCTGCTTTTTCTACATAGGTCAATCGAATTGTCACCTTAGTGCTACCAGTTAGCCCCTTAGAAGCCCTATTATCTTTCTCTGTTAAGGTGGTACTAGTATATTGAACCTGAGCTAACGCAACTTTATGTGTTTTATCAATGTAGATAGAGCCTGATTCATAAGATTGGTCAACTACATACCCCTTATAGGTCTGGTTAACTGGCTTTTGTTCTTCTTGAACAGTTTCCTGATACATAGAATCAGTCATAAAAGGCTTATATCGTGGACGATTCTCTTCTAAATCCTTCTTGGTATAGTAAGCAATTAGAAAATCTTCGACCTGCTGTTCAGTAAGAGAGAGTTGTTCCTGTTGTTTCTCTTCTGGTTTTTGCTTCGCCTCTTCCTGAACTTGACTATTCTGTCTCAAATTCTGTTGTACTTGAGCAATAGAATAGCCCAGAACAATACATAAAATGGCAGCGACTCCCATAAGGAATCCCTTTACCATTTTGATTAACTTTTGATTATACATTCTTTTCCTTTCTTATTTAGGTGTAACAAAATAGATACCTGATTGTGGTTTCAAGGTACGCCAACTTGATACATATAAACCACCAAAGTTCATTTCTGACATTAAGAAGCTACCATCACTATTGACATACTCACAGAATCCAACGTGGCCATAGATTGGTGATGCTCCAGCTACACCATTCATGAATACAGCTGCAGAACCTGGTTTAGGAGTCGTTGAGATGTCATATCCTTGCGCTTGGCCACTATCAACCCACTGATTGGCATTTCCTAGATAGGGATGAATGCCAACTCCAATTTGAGCAAAGCGATTATAGACATACCAAGTACAATTCCCTGGTTCATAAGCGTTACCTGAATAGCCTTGTCCTTCTAAAAGTGCTTTATCCGTAGGAAGTCCATAAGGTAGCTTATCTTTATATTCTGATGGAACTTGCTTGCTAGAAACTCCCGTCGAACCTCCTCCTTTATTTTTTAAGAAATTCAACCATTGACGGGCTGCAGATTGCCGTTCTAGAAGCTTATTACCTGGTACTCCCAACCAAGAATTCAAAAAGTCCTCCGCAAGAGCTTCTACGGAACCCGTCGATGTTACAATTCTTCTGAATGCTGCACGTCTAGTTGGATCATCTTCCTCCAGAAGAAATTTTGTTTGGACTTCTGCAGACCAAATATCTCCATTCACAGATTTTGCAAAATTCCACAATGCAAGAGCACGAGGGCCAGTAAATTGGCCAATCCCAATCCCGATATAGTGTAAACCGTTGACTAGATAACCTCTTTCATTTAGAGGCAAGGTAGGGTACATAGCTTGAAAGGCTCCCCAGTTGCCAACTAGATTTTCTGCAGTTGGCTCTTTAGCGACTTTATCAAACTGATTATTGGTTAGAAAGTCTGTTTCATAGCGTTTAAAGGTGATGGAACTCTCAATATCAAATCCTCCCAAAACGGCTGCGATTCCTTCATCTGTTGCTTCTGGTATATTTTTTTTGATTGCATCCGCAAAAGCTCTTGCACGTCTTCCTTTATCTCCAGATGTTTCAATATTACTGACAACAGATGTTGCTTGGGTATATTCTACACGCTGGAAGTAAAAACCGACATTGACATAAGTCCAGCTCTTCTTGATATTCCCATCTTTATCTTTCTTGTTTGATCGATCAGGTTCTAGCTTTTGATAATAAACGGTTTGATTTCCTTCAGATGCTACCTTTCCAATAATATCTCCAGCTTTGACGTGATCACCTGTTTTGTAGCGAATCGTATCTACGTTCTTATACAGAAACTTGGAATCCTGATCACTAATTTCTATGTCACTCCCCTTAACTTCAACTTTCCCATCTAAAACAGCTAACAGAGACTGACCTCCTGAGGCCTGCAAAACAGATCCATTAAAAACTTCCGTCTTCGTTTTATATCCAAAACGCTCAATAATCTGAAGCGGTGCTTGCGATTCAGGTTGGTCTTCTGTATAAAATGGATTATCTAGTTCTTGAAGCAACATATATTTCCCACTATCTCTAGCAATTTCTAAGAGTTGTTTATACTCCTCTAACTCGTCCTTATCAAGCTTATAGAGACTATTTTGGGTATAAAGCTCTTCCATCGTTTTAAGATTGTCTTTATCCCCATTCAAATTCTTCCATAAGGTATCTAAGTAAAGTTTCCCACGATTCTGTTGTGAAAAATATTTATTCCCATCTATACGAAGCTTATCTGAAATATCATCATACTTATAATTCAAGTACAAAAGCGGATCATCAATTTTTGTCCAATAATCTACCTTGTCATTCGATTTTTCTCGATCCAATTTTGAAAGATACAACCAGGTATCATTCATATCAAATTCATCTTGACGGGTAATTCCTGAACTACCGATACCAAGTATAGCCAGAAACAAAAGCAGACCAAAAGCAATCAGATAAGCCTTTAAGCTAAATGGATTTTTGATAATAGCTTGAAGCGGTTTAGAACCTACACGGTAGAACTTCCTCGCTTTCTTAGCAACTTTCCCTGCTTTAGAAGTAGCTAAGCGTTTCTTATAGGCCTGAATACGACGAGAGAGTTTTCCTTCCCAAGAAAATTCTCTTGGAGTTCGAGTGAATCCTCTACCCTTAGCCTTATTGTAGACTCTATTTCCAAGGCTATAGCTCGATTTAACCATTCCTTGGCCAAGTTTACCACTATATTTCCCAATCGTTTTGATCCGTTTCCCTTGAATCTGAATATCCTGATATCGATATTTAGCTCGTGCTATATCTGATAGGGTATCATCCTGATGCGCAACAGAGCTAGCCTGTTGACTGGTTGATCGTTCTAGAGCCTGTTTAGTAGCACGGAGCAACTTCTTCTTGCGTGAACCACCATTAGCCTCTTGAGCGACTTTAAAAGTTCTTTTAGAAGTTTTTTTCTCCAGTTTCGCCTTATCTAATTCCTGCTTAA
>NZ_JVLI01000188.1:0-303 GCF_001072315.1 Streptococcus pseudopneumoniae
TTGTTCAAGCCTTATTGCTCTTGACTCGTCACTTGCCTCTCAAAGAGGCTTTAGTATTACTTATCACTATCCCTAAAGGGGATCCTCATATTCATTTATCTAGTACTATATCATGCTTTACTCGTTCCCAAATTTTCATACTTGTGAAGAAATCATCCACTGGATAATTTCTCTCATCTTGAATACATTTCTTAATTGTGGCTTCATTAAGCCCTACTTGTGCTTAAGTAATAACCTTCTGCCCAGAAATGCCGATTCCCAAACTTGTACTTGAGATTGGCGTGTTTATCAAACATCATAAGT
>NZ_JVLI01000189.1:0-409 GCF_001072315.1 Streptococcus pseudopneumoniae
CTCAAAACGTTAATCAATACGATTATATCAACGTTTCAAAGCACTCAAAAGTTTACCTTATGGGTGCTTTTTTCGTGTTTTTTTGAAAAGTTCACCTCAAAGTTTACCTTATTTTTACCTTATTGTTTTAGAGACTTTAAGGCAAATTCACCGACTGCCATAGGAACTACATTAGAAGTATTGACATAAATCTGTGTTGTACCTGTGTCGCTATGTGTTAGAGCTTCAGAAATAGCTTCTAAGCTCATTCCTGCTTGTTTAGCAAGTGTTGCTCCTGTATGTCGCAGTTTATGAGGTGTAGCATGTGTCAGCTCTTTATGTCGCTTTCTAATACTTTTCATTTTGTTGTTTAGATAGTCAGCATGTAAAGGCTTATTGATGTTTCCTTTTGTGTCGATATATGTAAAAA
>NZ_JVLI01000190.1:0-3772 GCF_001072315.1 Streptococcus pseudopneumoniae
CCACTTTTGCTACTTGATTCTTAACTTCATCTTGGACATACTTCGAAATCTTGTCATTTGGAACTACTGGAGTAGGATAATTTTCATCTGGTTCAATACTTACTTTTTGAACCTCTAAATCTTTTTGATGCTCAATTTCTTGTTGTGCTTTCAGATAATCACGATAAGCTGACAATAACTCTTTATGAGCCTCTAATACCTTTCTTTGTTCTTCTTTTCCAGTTGCTAGTTTGGCTAGTGCTAACTCTAGAATTGATTTCTTTTCTTTCAAAACTTCTTGAGCAGCTTCAAGATTAACTTTTGCCTTTGATAAGAGTTGAGGGGCATTCTTTAAAACTTCCACTCGCTCTTTTGATGCTTTCAAGGCTTCCGTTGATTTTGAAAGTAAGGCTTGACGATTGAGGACAAGTTCTTTAATTCTAGTAAGTTTAGCTTGTTTAGTAATCAAATCCTCTTTCTCGGCTTTCAAAACTTCATTCAGTGATTTCCATTCAGTTTGTTTTTCAGCTAGTTTTTCTTTAGCAACCATGAGCACTTCACGTTTAGTTTTAACATCTGCATTCAACTGTTCCAAAGCCTCTTGCGCTTGTTTATTTTCTAATCCAGCTTTTTTAAGGTTTGCTTCTGCCTGCTTCAACTTAGCTTCTGCTTCAGGAGTTTTTAATGCAATATTCTGAATGTCTTTACGATTAGTCACTGCATTTTGCGCAGCAACTTCTGATTGAGTATATTCTGTTTGTGCTTGTTCTTTTCTAGCTTGTGCATCCTTATGATTCGTTTTCGCAGTCTCATAAGTATCCTGAGCCTGTGTCACAGAGTTTCTAGCTACTTGAATTTTTTCCTGAAGACTAGCTACATTGTTCTTAGTATCAATCTTAACATTTTGATGGAACTCATTTTTCAGTAAATCAATTGTTTTAGAATCTGTTCCAACATAGTGCATCGCAACCAAACCTTGATCTAACTTACGGGTAGCTACACCAATATACTGTAACATGACTGACTTGCGATTAAGTCCTGCAAAATTCAAAGCATGACCCCAATCAGCATGTTTATCATGAAATAGCATCATAACGATATTATTGTATGACTGCTGTTTCAAATCAGCTAGTGTCACTACATCACCTGTTTTTTGAAATCCTATATTTTCAGAAAGAAAACCTTGATTCCCTTGATTTAAACCTACTTCTTTTGCGACAACATCCAAAGTAGCCTGATCATGTCCATATTGATTGGTCGATAGTTGAGTAGCCTTTTGTGCTACTTTCTGCATATCTCGATTCACTAGAACTGGAATATCATCTGTTCCCATCACCCGACGGAAATCATTAATCAGATACGCATTGAAAGAAGCAAGTTCCTCTTGAATTTCAGTAGATAGATAATTTACATTTTCAATTACAGTTTTTTTATCTACTTCACTTTGTTTAAAAGGGGAAACTGGATTGCTGTAATAGCTATTACCTCCATCAGGAGTTTTAAAGCCAGCAGTTATCATTCCTTTCTTGGCAATTTCATGTAACTTTTTGGAATTCTCTTCAGTAGGATTCTTGAAGTAAGCCTTCAAAGCTTCTACATAGCCAGCAGGATAAGTGATAGATGTCGTTGTCAAACTATCCAGAATACTTTGAGCCTTAGATAGATTATCTTTAGCTACTCGATACTGATTTTCAGCGTTAGTAGCTTGAGTGGTTGCTTGATCTAGCGCCTGCGCTTTCACCAACCTAGTTCCTTCAGTACTCGTTACCTCTACTTCTGCCTGTTTCAGTTTAGAAGCACGTTGGTCATCCGCTTTTTTAGCAGTCACCAAATCTTCTCGAGCTTGTGATGCAGCTTTTTCGCTCATTTCCAAGTTTCGCTTTGTAGCTTCAGCGTTGGCGACAATATCTGCAAGTCCAGTTCCATCTAAAATAGCCTGTTTTTCAGCTACGATTTGTTCTGCATCTGTAACTTCTTTTGTTTTGTCAGCAAGTTTTCCAGTAGCTTCTTTGACATTTACTTCCTGATCAGTAACATTCTTTTCAGTCAGCTTTTGTTGCTCTTCAGCAGAGGATAGTTCTTTTTGAGCTTTCTTCTCAGCAACCTCTTTTACAGAAACATCTTCTTTTGCATTCTGGATATTTTTAGGAGTAGCTTCCTTGACAGCTTTCTCCGCTTGAGTAACAGCTTCTGTTGCTTCTTCAACTACTTTCTTTGCATCGTTTACCTCGTTTTGATTAGATTTTACAATCTCCTCCTGTTTTTTTACAACTGCGTTTGCCTGTTCCACATTTGCTCGAGAGAGTGCAACATCAGTTTCTGTAACTGTTTTTTGAGTTGCAGTCTTCTGTTGGTTACCTGAATTTGGCTCTAAAGGCTTTACCTCTTCTGCGAAAGCTTGAGTTGTTACTCCAACACTTGCGGTTGCGATAACACTAGCCAACATAACTTTCTTAACTTCATTCATGATTTCCATTTGATTTCTCCTTTTTGATATTATTTAAAACAATGCTTATTTGAATAGTCTTTTAGTTTTCGTGAGATTTTATCAGACAATTTATTTGGTATAAAATTCATAGATACCAGAATCCCTGATGATAAAAGAATAGCTGTAACTATGATCTGTATAATACTCATTTCTTCACCTTTTCATAACATCACCTATCTGCTTTCAGCAACAAAGAAATAGTTCCTTGTTCCCTAAAACAGATAGATGAGGCTCTATCTGTTAAATTTTACCGTTAGGTCGGTGATAACCTTTACCAGTTAGCTGTAAGATTAGTTTATTCCCCTGTTTGATTCGTCTAGCAACTAAAACATCCCCACGTTTAATGGTGCGTATATCTCTATAGATTTTAGAGTAATCTGCAATCATTTCAACGATTTGAAGTTTTCCTGCTACATATCCTTTTTTAGGAATAAGACCATACTTACTAGTTAATTTCATTTCTTCACCACTTGCAAGTCGTGCGGTTGCATCACCTTGCAAACCTAGTCGTCTTAAGTCAGTGAGTGTAACCTCACTAGTTGATTTTATTTGATTCATATTGTCCTCCTTTTTGAATCAAAGGCTGATTTACAGCCATGCCGAGTTGATGCCGTACATCTCTACTGTGTTTTTTACGCACGATTTATAGTTTAGAAATCGCAAACTCTTTCGTCTTACGGGACAAGTCAACCGTGACTTTACATCATGCAGTCAGCACTAGATATACTTTCTAGATACACACCGCCCCTATTCTTCTTTTTATGCCTAGACTGCGCTAATCGGGACAGTGGGGATATTCAATTTTCAAAGAACAAAAGTAGTTTTAGGACTTGCTCAGGTCAAGGTTGAATACTATATAATAGCTTTATTTTGTATAGCTTCTTCAGTTAGTAAACCTCTTTGAATATATCCATCAATCAACTCATTATATTCTGCCAATATCTCCTCTATAATAGGTTTGATTTTTGATAAATCAAGTGAAACATTATCAGACTTCTCTAAAAATTTAATTGATAGATTTGTTAGCTCAATAAATCGTGAAAATGTTTCTTCGTCTCCCAAAACACGTTCAGTACAAGCGTATAAAAAGTTAATATAAAAATTTTTTGGGAAGTAACCTTCAAACATACTTAATCCTATTGCCGATTCAAAGGGAGAATAAACTGTCCCAAATATCATATTAAAAAGATTAACTGCTTGAGGGTTTCTATATTCAAACTCATACAGTTTAAAAACGTCAGGGCTACACATTTTTTTAGCAACCAGCAATAATTTGTCGTCAACATGCTTCATTCTATCTCCTTT
>NZ_JVLI01000191.1:0-468 GCF_001072315.1 Streptococcus pseudopneumoniae
CCACGCTCAAGACCACGTTCCAATCCCTGTTCAAGACCTTCCGCTCTAGCTGTTTCCAAAGCATAGTCCTGTGCTAACAAGGCTTGTTCTTCGCGCATACGTAATTGACTAAACATTTTCCTGTCCTCCTCGGACCAGCTCTTGTAGTCCAGCAGTTGATCTGCTTGGCTGATGGCTCGCTCGGGTTGTTGGGTAAAGGGCTTGTTCCCAAAAAACTCCAACCACGGTTTGCGAACCTTGTCTTTGCTGGTTTCTCTGTATTTTTTTAGTTCCAAGAATGCCATCTTAACCAGATGGTGTTCTTGACCGTTATTTGTGATTGTCTTAATCTTTCAATAACGACTCAAACTCAGCTACTGTCATACCTAATTGCTGACTTGCAAATTCAGAAGTTAAGACATTTTGGCGAACCATGTCTAAGAAGGCAAAAAGTTTCCCTTCTTCCCTTCCTTCAACTTTCCCACGCTC
>NZ_JVLI01000192.1:0-269 GCF_001072315.1 Streptococcus pseudopneumoniae
AAAGGTGGGCAATTAAGTACGGTTGAATATCGTTCAAGCAGAGGAGAAGCAAGATCTAGTGTGAGAACGAGTCAAGCTGAGACACCTCAAAATCCTGCAACAGATTCTGAAAGTCAAAGTGAGGATTTGGATAGTCTCCTCCAAGAATTGTACGCTTTGCCACTTAGCCAACGTCATGTGGAGTCTGATGGATTAGTATTTGACCCAGCACAGATTACAAAACGTACAGCCAATGGTGTTGCAGTGCCTCACGGGGATCATTTCCATTT
>NZ_JVLI01000193.1:0-408 GCF_001072315.1 Streptococcus pseudopneumoniae
TAATCGAAATCGTCCAGGAGTTCATTTCTTCCACGACTCGCAGAATATCGCTAATTTCTTTGGTCTACAACAGACTTTTGCATTTGATGGTGTTCGAGGTGAGAAAGTGAGTGTATCTCTTCTTGTTTCGAAAGATGGTGGTGATAGCAATAGCGGTTTGAGAGTCGCTTTACACTACATCAAAAACAAAAACATTATTGGGCAAGAGTGGCAAAATATACCAAGCCCGCAAATAACTTCGAAGTACAAGCGTTTCACATTTACGTTTACTTTATCGGACGATGTCGAGAATCTGAACTTGATGCTGTTTGGGGAAAAAGATAAGACTATCAATCTCTATGTGACAGATGTTCAACTCGAAAGAGGTTCTGTCGCGACGGACTATAAAGAAGCTCCCGAAGACACAGA
>NZ_JVLI01000194.1:0-862 GCF_001072315.1 Streptococcus pseudopneumoniae
CATTAAAGGATTGTTATAAATCTTACATAACTCTCTTGCTTCTATATAATAATTTTTGACTTGTTCTCTGTCTAGAAATTTGGCTCCAGCATTTCCTACAAGAATAAGTAGAGGAGCCAGTTGGTAGCTTGTCTGTCTTTGTTTACAGAGTTCAATCGTCTCAAGAGCTTCTTGGATGGCTTCGTTATATTTTTCCTTTGACACTAGGTAGTGAGCGTAGTTGTAACGAACTCTGATGTAGCCAAATAAAAACTCTTGATGCTCAAAATTTTTTGTCTGATATAACTCCATCAAATGAGAGTAGTTTGCCTCATATTCTTGTTCACGACCTACTAAGGAATAGAAGTTAGATAGAGTGTTCAAGGCCTTTAAATAAATCAGAGTATTTGAAGAGACTTTTAATAATATATTTTCCAATGAAGAAATAGCCTCACGCTTACTGTCATATTGATAGAAGTCAATAATAGCTTTAATCCATTCAAGGTAAGTTCGGTCTTCTAGTGTTAGAAAAGTACTTCGTTCAATCTCTATTCTATAAATATATTCCAAATCGTCATAATTTCTGTTATCTAATAGTCGAGCAGATAATTGCTTGAAATTAGAGAGGTTAGATTTAATTTCAATTTGTTCATTAAAAAAATAATCTAATGGTACTTCAAGTCGTTGTGAGAGTTTGAACAAAAGGTCTGCGGAGGGAATGAAATGCCCTCTCTCAATTTTACTAATCTGGCTTTGTTCACAAATTCCTTCTGCAAGAGTTTGTTGGGAGAGTCTCAACTCTTTTCTTTTCAATCTGAATTTCTCTGCGAGTGTATTCATTAAAGATAATAAACCTTCCTATTTGCTTAATTTCATTATAAAA
>NZ_JVLI01000195.1:0-3043 GCF_001072315.1 Streptococcus pseudopneumoniae
AACCATTTCCCAGTTAGTCGCAAATAAAGATACAAAAGCTTTAGCTGAACACTTGAAAGAGGGAATGAAGAACTATTTAGATTCAGAACAGTTTAAATCATTCTTGGATACGATGAGTAAGTTTCACAACTACTCACTCAACAATATTCATTTGCTGAAGATGCAAAATCCTAATGTTTCCCAAGTTGCTAGTTTTAATAAATGGAAAACAGATTTTGACAGAACAGTTAAAAAGGGTTCAAAAGCTCTGAAGATTTGGGTTCCGTATCAAGTGAAAACCAGCATTCCTGTTCATCAAAAGGAGTTAGATTTTACTCCAGCTGAAAATGAAATGGAACAGAAGGAAATCACTGTTACTCGATTCAAGTTAGGGAATGTCTTTGATGTATCTCAAACAGAAGGAAAAGAATTGCCAAAAGCAATTAATGAATTGACTGGAGATGTTAAAGATTATGAAGATTTGTACCGAGCAGCCAAAGCTGTTTCAATGGATAATCAGGTTCCTATCAGTTTTGAAGAAATTAAAAGAGAGAGCACAAATGGTTATTACTCTCCAGATGAAAATCGAATTGTTATTTCAAAAGGATTAAAGGGTCAAGAACAGATTTTAAAAACCATTTTTCATGAAATGGCTCATGCAGATTTACATAGAGGAACCAGTGCCCAATATGGGGACGACCAATATCGTAAGCAAGAATTACAAGCTGAAAGTGTCGCTTATGTCGTAGCTAATCATTTTGGTTTTGATACAAGTAGCTACAGTTTTGGATATTTAGCTATTTGGGCAAAGGATAAAAATGGTTTTGAAGATATGGTAGAACAACTGCAGGTTGTTCAGAAAGAAGCAAAAAGTTTGATTGATCGGATGGATGCTAAGTTAGAATTAGTGAAAAATAAAACTGTGACGAAAGATAAGTTTGCTGCTAAACTCCAACAGGCAAAAGAAAAATCTGAGCAGTTGGGGAATCAAAAGGCGGAGGCTGTAAAGCAGGTGGAAGAAAAAAAGTCCCTGAGCAACCCTCGATAATGGAGGCATTAGTCCGTAGGAAGAAAAACAAAAAAGGAGAAACGGAAGATGATTGAACATCTAAAACAAGAAACTTTTGATCTTTTAATGGAGATATTTTTTGAGGATGAGGCTACAGATTCGCCAAAAGTGAATGAAGTTAACCAGCACATTTCACGTAAGGAATGTCTTTACATTCTTCGTAGAGATATGCGAATTAAAACAAACTATGAGCTAGAAGAAGTAGAAATGTATCCCATTGCACTTAAAGAAATTGAAGGGATGAGTGATGAACGATTTGAACAACTAAAAGACGAAATTCTTAAAATGGAGATGGTTGATACAATGGAGCTTCTACTGGAAGACTTAAAAATTTAGTCAAACTTCTCCCTCGTGATAGGATAACATTCCTGCTTGCAGGGATTAGGGGATTGGGGATTTCCCCAAAGATTTAAAAAGTCAAGAATGGTCAGGTGTACACGCTGACCATCTTTGACCTTTTTAAAAACAGCATTTGGGTACCCAAGTGCTATGCTTGCCAGAAGAAAAAGGGGGCTGAGACCCTCAAGAGAAAATAGCAGAAGAGAGGTGAAGATTTCTTGAAAAATAAAGAAAAACGAAAACGAATGATTCAGAAAAAAATTCGTTTAACGGAAGAAGAGGCACGGTTCATTTCAACAAAGGTTGCAGAATCTGGAATGCCAAATTTTAATACCTTTGCCCGAATCCTATTGATTATGGGAGAAGTCAATATTTTAAAATTTGAAGAATTGAAAGAGTTACGTAAGGAAATAAATCGGATAGGGGTCAATATTAATCAGGTCGCAAAAAAGGTAAACGAAGATAATCAGGCTAGTCTAGATGAATTGAGTCAGATTCTTGAATTGCAGAAACATTTGAAAGATACAGTCAGCCAATTTATCCAAAAACAAGAAAATCAAACAAAGGAACAAGAGCAATGGTTGTAACAAAGGTTCTTCAGATAAAAGGAGTTGCTTCTTTAGGACGATCTACAAAATATATTGAGGATGAAGCAAAGACGGTCGAGCTGACTGATACAAAAAGTTTAAATAATGCTTTACGCTATATCGAGAATCCAACTAAAACGAGTTTCTTAGAACAAGATGAACAGTTTGAATTTCCAGCAGTGGTTAAAGATGGCCGAGTAGTCAAGCAACTTGTATCTACTTATGGAATTACAGACGCTAGCACAGCGACAGAAGAATTTCTTTTGACAAAAAAGAATGCGGCTCAACGAGCAGGGACAAAAGAACGATCTGACATTCACAATTCAAATCGTGTTTTGGCTCACCACATCATCCAATCATTTTCACCAGAAGATGATTTAAGTCCACAAGAAATTCATGAGATTGGTCGAAAAACGATTCTAGAATTAACTGGCGGACAACATGAATTTGTCATAGCGACTCACATGGATAAGGGTCACATTCACAATCACATTATTTTTAATTCTACTAATTCTGTTACATTAAAAAAGTTTCGATGGCAAAAAGGAACGAAAAAAAGTTTAGAGAATATTTCAGATAAGTATGCGGATTTAGCTGGAGCCAAAATTCTCAAAGAGAAATTATGGACTAATCGAAAAACCTATCATGCCTATCGCAAAAAAAATTCTTTTCGCTATGAGATTAAATCTCGTTTAGATTTTCTTTTGAAGCATTCAAAATCTTTAGAGGATTTCAAGTCTAAGGCCAAAGCTTTAGATCTTGTTGTTGATACTTCAGGGAAGGAAATAAAATATCGTATGACTGATCAAGATCAAACACGAAATATTAGGGATCGCACTTTGTCAAAAAAAGGAAATTATTCTTTAGAGAAAATTTCTGAGAAAGTGGTTGCTAACGAGGTGACCTTATCTGTTGATGAAATAAAATCTGAATATGAAAAGATGGTGGCAGAACGAGAAGATGATTTTGAAATGAGAATCACAGTTGAAGAATGGCAGGTGATGGAAGAAACGAAAAATGGAATCTATCTTGAAATGGAATTTGGGATTAGAAATAAGGGAACTATTCT
>NZ_JVLI01000196.1:0-2704 GCF_001072315.1 Streptococcus pseudopneumoniae
TTGTTTTGCGCTATCTTGTTGAACCGTTCGGTAATTCTTACGAACTTTTTCTAGCTTTCGATCTAACCTATGACCGATTGTTTTTGGTCTGCCTTTCTCCTGATCCATAGCGAGACTCCTAAGCGTCTGTTGCGACTAAATTATATAACTTAGTATTCTTAGGGATTGGATTTTCAAATGGCACTACAACTGGCCCTGCTACAATTAAGCCAGTACCTTTAGCTTTTGGTCTAGCCAAGTAGCGAATCTGTTTGTCAGTCAAGTTAACAATCTCTTTTAAGATAGCCAAATCTTGGGGTTTTTGTTTGAGTAAAATCATAAACTCACTATTTGATAATAACTTCCGACCTTCTTCAACAGCAGCTAGTGTTTCTACGTTCTGGGTAATTCCTGTTGGAATCGCACCGTATTTCCGAATCCGTGAATACAACGTAGTAAAGAAGTCTGCTTGAGCCTTATTCTTAAACAGAATCTGCATCTCATCAAAGTACACCCATGTAGTACATTTTCCTTGATTCTCTACAATTTGATTCCAGATATAATCCTGAATAACCATTAAAGCGAACGGCTTCAACTTATGCGACAACTTCTTCAGATTAAAGATAACAAAGCGATGATTGAGATCCACGTTGGTATTGTGAGCGAAAATATCTTGAGAACCAGTTGTATAGGTTTCTACCGCCAAAGCCAAATCTTGAGCTTCTGGCTCTGGTTGTTCTTTCAAGACCTGGTGCCACTCTTTTAACGTTGGAGTGAAATCCTCTGTCAAATAACGCTCATAAGTCATTCCTGTTACCCGGTCAATAATCCCAATCTGGGCATCTGTCACCTCAGATAGAATCGATTCAAACAATCCCATCAATAAGTTTGCCTTATCTCCAATCGGATCGTCATCCTCATCATCCAAACGATCCAAGTCTGGTAAATCTAAGAGATTGATATGTGTTTTAGAACCAATCGAAATATCCACCATCTGAGCACCGAAAGCTCGACCAATATCAGAATATTCATCTTCGGGATCCACGATGATAACTCGATCTTCTGGATATTTCAGCAAAGTCGGAATGACTTCTCCACCCTTGATTGTCGTAGATTTACCAGATCCTGAAGAACCTAGCACAACACCTGAACCCGTGTTCAAATCACGTTTTCGATCTAGTGTAATGATATTGTTTGATAACTGATTTTGGCCATAGTAGCGAGCAAGTGAGCTGTCAGACTTCAAATCCACGTTAGTAAAAGGGACTTGCGTAGCAATATTAGCTGTCGTCATTTTTCTCATAAAATTCTTCTTCACATTCAAGAAGCACTCACCGATAGGTAGAATCGTATTCAAAGCCTCTTCTTGATAATAATAAAGATCTTCAAACTCTACTCCTAATTTACGACCAGCACGCTTAATCTTTTGTTCATTACGCTGTAGTTCCTCTTGGCTCTCTGCCTTAAAATACACTGCAATCAAACCAGAGAAGATTTTCTGATCATACTCAGTAATCTCGTCTCGCCACTTCTTGGTAGCTTCTGAGATTTCTTGGTCACGACCAGCAACCACCGCATCATCAAAGATACCAGATTGAGCCGCCTTACGTTTAGAACGTAACTTCCCAATTTCAGCATCTGTTTCTGCATCGTCAATCTTCTCTAAGATTTCAACGTTCTCATAAGGTTCTGCATGGATAGTAATAGCTAGTTCAAATCCTAGTGTTGTTAAATCACGAATGAGACGATCAGACATCCAGTTAGGATAGCGGTGGGCATAGAGTACCTTGACCCAACTATCATCTATAATCATGCGTTTTTCTTGAAATTCAATCCTGTTTGGGGCAATAAATGATTTAGTAGATAAACCTGTCAAAGCAATTTCTTTGTAATCAAAATTGACATACGGGTTACCTCGTAGTAACTCAGAAAAGACTTTTAGGCGATCCAAACCATTCATATCCCTAAAAGTAATATCAGATTCCTGGAACTGAGTCCCTAGGGAAACTCCAATATCTTGTAGTAACAACTGCGCCTGTTTTCGATCATCCGCATTCGTTGAAATGGTCACATACTTATGTACCTCGAAGTTGTTAGCATGTGTCGTAAATCGCTCCTTGATCATCTCGTTCAACTCTTCACGATAGTCATCGAAGCCATCGTTTGTTTCTTCAAACAAGATATTCTGCAAGGAGTTATCCGATACTCGACGGTTAATGACTAAGAGCTGGTAGTTACTTCCCTCATCCAGTGAATTAAGAGCATCCATCGTTGTATCGATGATGCTCTCTTTTTCATCTTGTTGAGCTGTCGAGTAAGAAGCATCCCCCAGCATAAAGCTACGAGAATACTTCTCACGTGCAATATGCATCAATCCATCTTCATGGAGCAGCGTATAATTGATCGTGTTTTGAGTTGTAGGTTTCATCTGGCGACGCAAACGATCAATTTTTTTCTTTTCTGCTTTTTCTAGTTTTTCTCTTTTGCTTTTGAATAAACTCATCTTTCGTATACATTCCTACCTTTCCAAATTCTGTCTCATAGGTTCGTTGTTGGATTCGGAAAAAGAAATTGATTTTTTCTTTAATCCGCATTCGCTTAGTCATTCCCGTACCGTACATTCCTCCAGGAACGACAAATAGAGCATCCCAAAGATAGATGTACCAATCAGGTAGACCAAAGAAGTAAATAGCAATTGTCCCTGAGACAGCTATTATCAAACACA
>NZ_JVLI01000197.1:0-784 GCF_001072315.1 Streptococcus pseudopneumoniae
GGTAATACCTTTTTGAGGTGCTTTTTGATATGAGCCCATGTTTTCTCAATAGGATTGTACTCAGGTGAGTAGGGAGGAAGAGGTAAAAGTTTATGCCCAAACTCTTCACACAAGAGTTCTAGCTTGCCCATTCTATGGAATCTTGCATTATCCATAATAATAACTGATGGTGTGTTTAATGTTGGTAAATGAAACTTCTGAAACCAAGCTTCAAAAAAGTCGCTCGTCATTGTTTCTTGGTAAGTCATTGGAGCGATTAACTCACCATTTATTAACCCTGCAACCAAAGAAATCCTCTGATATCTTCTTCCAGATACTTTACCTCTTATTAACTGGCCTTTTAATGAGCGACCATATTCTCGATAAAAATAAGTATCGAATCCTGTTTCATCAATATAAACAGGTGCTAGGTGCTTTAAACTATTAAAATTATTAAGAAATAAAGCTACTTTTTCTGGGTCTTGTTCATAGTAGGTGTGGTTCTTTTTTTTCGAGTGTAGCCCATAGCTTTGAGAGCATAGTGGATAGTAGTTGGATGACAATCAAATTCAGCAGCTATTTCAGTCAAATAAGCGTCTGGATTGTCAGTAAGATAGTTTTTCAGTCTATCTCTATCAACCTTTCTTGGTTTTGTTCCTTTTACTTGATGGTTTAGCTCTCCTGTCTTCTCTTTTAGCTTTAACCAGCCATAAATGGTATTACGTGAGATTTGGAAAACGTGTGATGCTTCTGTTATACTACCTGTTCGCTCACAATAAGAGAGAACTTTTTTACGAAAATCTAT
>NZ_JVLI01000198.1:0-50079 GCF_001072315.1 Streptococcus pseudopneumoniae
GAAAATCAAAGAGCAAACTAGGAAACTAGCCGCAGGTTGCTCAAAACACTGTTTTGAGGTTGTAGATGGAACTGACGTAGTCAGTATCCTACACATACGGCAAGGCAACGTTGACGCGGTTTGAAGAGATTTTCGAAGAGTTTCAAACATATGCAATGATTCCTGAAAGAATACAGTTAGGAGAGGGTTATGCCGATTCGAATTGATAAAAAATTACCAGCTGTTGAGATTTTACGGACAGAGAACATCTTTGTCATGGATGATCAACGTGCGGCCCACCAAGATATCCGTCCTTTGAAGATTTTAATTTTAAATCTCATGCCACAGAAAATGGTCACAGAAACCCAGTTGTTACGCCATTTGGCCAATACACCTCTACAACTGGATATTGATTTTCTCTATATGGAGAGCCATCGTTCTAAAACAACTCGTTCAGAGCACATGGAGACCTTTTATAAAACTTTTCCTGAAGTCAAGGATGAGTATTTTGATGGGATGATTATCACGGGTGCTCCAGTTGAACATTTACCATTTGAGGAAGTGGACTATTGGGAGGAATTTAGCCAGGTGCTTGAGTGGTCCAAGACCCATGTCTATTCGACACTTCATATCTGTTGGGGGGCTCAGGCGGGACTCTATCTGCGTTATGGGGTAGAAAAATACCAGATGGACAGTAAGCTATCAGGTATTTATCCTCAGGACACCCTAAAAGAGGGTCACCTTCTCTTTAGAGGCTTTGATGATAGCTATGTATCCCCTCATTCACGGCACACGGAGATTTCTAAGGAAGAAGTCTTAAACAAGACCAATCTTGAAATTTTATCAGAAGGACCTCAGGTTGGGGTTTCGATTTTGGCCAGTCGTGATTTACGAGAAATTTATAGTTTTGGGCATTTGGAATATGACCGTGATACCTTGGCAAATGAATATTTCCGAGATCGTGATGCAGGTTTGGATCCTCATATTCCAGAAAATTACTTTAAGGATGATGATGTTAATCAGGTACCTTGTCTTTGTTGGTCTTCATCGGCAGCCCTCTTTTTCAGTAACTGGGTAAACTATGCTGTCTATCAGGAAACACCTTTTGACTGGAGAAAGATAGAAGATGATGCATCTGCATATGGGTATTTATAAGAGGAATTATGACATATTTAGACGCTTTTAAATCAGGGAACTTGGTTTTACCGAGTGCCCTGCTCTTGCATTTTAAGGAACTCTTTCCTTCCAGCGACGATTTTCTGGTCTGGCAATTTTTCTATTTGCAAAATACGACAGGCTTAGAAGAAATGTCGCCAAGCCAGATTGCTGAAAGGATTGGCAAGGAAATTTCGGATGTCAATCAGGCCATTTCCAATCTGACGGAGAGGGGACTGCTTCAGTATCGTACTATCGAATTGAATGGTGAAATCGAATTGCTTTTTGATGCTAGTTTGGCTTTGGAACGTTTGGATGACTTGCTTGGAGTCACTCATTCGAGTTCAGACCAGTTGACACCTCAAAACCAGCTTAAGGATTTGGTGGAAACCTTCCAGCAGGAGTTGGGACGCTTGTTGACCCCTTTTGAGATTGAGGATTTGACCAAGACGCTAAAGGAAGATGGAACCAGTGCTGACTTGATTAAGGAAGCTCTTCGTGAAGCTATTTTGAATGGAAAAGCAAACTGGAAGTACATTCAGGCCATTTTGAGAAATTGGCGCCATGAAGGAATCAAGAGTGTGGCTCAAATTGAGGCTAAGCGGGCAGAAAGAGAAGCCAGCAATCCTCAGTTGACACAGGTATCTGCAGATTTCAGAAATGCTATGGATCTTTGGAAGGATTAATCCATGCAAGCAGGCTTGAAATCCGAGTAAGATTTGCAAGCTGTGTATAATTGTGATAAAATAAATAGAAAATAAATTGAAAAAAGAGGTATGTGAAATGTCACGTAAACCATTTATCGCTGGTAACTGGAAAATGAACAAAAATCCAGAAGAAGCTAAAGCATTCGTTGAAGCAGTTGCATCAAAACTTCCTTCATCAGATCTTGTTGAAGCAGGTATCGCAGCTCCAGCTCTTGATTTGACAACTGTTCTTGCTGCTGCTAAAGGTTCAAACCTTAAAGTTGCTGCTCAAAACTGCTACTTTGAAAATGCAGGTGCTTTCACTGGTGAAACTAGCCCACAAGTTTTGAAAGAAATCGGTACTGACTACGTTGTTATCGGTCACTCAGAACGCCGTGACTACTTCCATGAAACTGACGAAGATATCAACAAAAAAGCAAAAGCAATCTTTGCAAACGGTATGCTTCCAATCATCTGTTGTGGCGAGTCACTTGAAACTTACGAAGCTGGTAAAGCTGCTGAGTTTGTAGGTGCTCAAGTATCTGCTGCTTTGGCTGGATTGACTGCTGAACAAGTTGCTGCATCAGTTATCGCTTACGAGCCAATCTGGGCTATCGGTACTGGTAAATCAGCTTCACAAGACGATGCACAAAAAATGTGTAAAGTTGTTCGTGACGTTGTAGCTGCTGACTTTGGTCAAGAAGTTGCAGACAAAGTTCGTGTTCAATACGGTGGTTCTGTTAAACCTGAAAATGTTGCTTCATACATGGCTTGCCCAGACGTTGACGGTGCCCTTGTTGGTGGTGCGTCACTTGAAGCAGAAAGCTTCTTGGCTTTGCTTGACTTTGTAAAATAATCAGTAGCAAAAGCTAGGTGGAACAGCATTGAGATGTCTGTTCCATTTTTTATAGGAGAGGAAAGATTGAAAACAAAGATTGGAAAAATTGGATTAGCAAGTATCTGTTTACTAGGTTTGGCAGTTAGTCATGTAGCTGCAAATGAAACTGAAGTGGCAAAAACTTCGCAGGATGCAAGGACAGTTTCAAGTAGTTCAGAGCAAAATCAGTCTTCTAATAAAACTCAAACGAGCGAAGGAGTAAAGACCAATGCTTCTGCCCACTGGGAGGGGGATTATTATGTAAAGTCTGATGGTTCCAAAGCCAAGAGTGAGTGGATTTTTGATACTAGCTACAAGACTTGGTTTTATATTAAGTCGGACGGTCGTTATGCTCAAAATGAGTGGCAGGGCAATTACTACCTAAAATCAGGTGGTTATATGGCTAAGAATGAATGGGTTTATGATAACGCCTATAAGAATTGGTTTTACCTGAAGTCTGATGGTTCTTATGCTAACCAGGAATGGCATTCTGTTGGAGGTAAATGGTACTATTTTAAGAAGTGGGGCTATATGGCTAAAAGCCAATGGCAAGGAAGTTATTTCTTGAATGGTCAAGGAGCTATGATGCAAAATGAATGGCTTTATGATCCAGCCTATTCATCTTACTTCTATCTCAAGTCTGATGGTTCTTATGCAAATCAAGAGTGGCAAAAGGTAGACGGCAAGTGGTACTATTTCAAGAAGTGGGGTTACATGGCCAAAGATGAGTGGCAGGGTAACTACTATTTGACAGGAAGTGGTGCTATGGCTACTGGTGAATTAGTCATGGATGATGCTCGCTATATTTTTTCTGACTCAGGTGAGTTAAAAGAAAAGAAAGACTTGAATGTTGGCTGGGTTCACCGAAATGGCAGACGTTATTTCTTTAACCATCGTGAAGAACAAGTTGGGACTGATCAAGTTAAAAAAGTTATCGATGTCAGTGAGCACAATGGTCGTATCAGTGATTGGAAAAAAGTCATCGATGATAATGGCGTTGATGGAGTCATTGTTCGTTTGGGCTATAGTGGAACTGAGGACAAGGAATTGGCTCATAATATTAAGGAGTTAAACCGTCTTGGAATTCCTTACGGTGTTTACCTTTATACTTATGCTGAAAATGAGACCGATGCTGAGAATGATGCTAATCAAACCATTGAACTCTTGAAAAAATACAAGATGAACTTGTCTTACCCTATCTACTACGATGTTGAGAACTGGGAATATGGCAATAAGACCAAGAGAGCTCCAAGTGATACTGGAACCTGGGTCAAGATTATCAACAAGTATATGGCAACAATGAAACAGGCTGGTTATCAAAATGTGAATGTTTATAGCTATCGTAGTTTACTACAGACGCGTTTAAAACACCCAGATATTTTAAAACATGTAAACTGGGTAGCGGCCTATACGAATGCTTTAGAATGGGAAAATCCTCATTATTCAGGAGAAAAAGGTTGGCAATATACTTCGTCTGAATACTTAAAAGGAATTCGTGGTCGTGTTGACGTCAGCGTTTGGTATTAAGATATAAGTTTGAGAAAGGAGTGTGCAAGAAAATTGCATCCTCTTTTTCTTTATTTTGTCGCAGTTAAGAGAGGTGTAAGGGGACTGTGTTTTATTCTAAAAATTCTTAAATTATCAGTCTATTACAACTTTTCTCATGTGAGTCATTTGGCTTGCTATTTGTTTTCCTTAGTAGTATACTAGAGTGGTAATCACTAAGAAGTGATTACTTAGAAAAATAATGAATGAGGTAAAAATAATGGTTCAAATTAAAAAAGAAGCAGTAAAAGACGTAGCAACACTAACTAAGGTAGCACCAGTAGCATTGGCAAAAACAAAGGAAGTCTTGAACCAAGCTGTTGCTGATTTGTACGTAGCCCACGTTGCTTTGCATCAAGTACACTGGTACATGCGTGGTCGTGGTTTCCTTGTATGGCATCCAAAAATGGATGAGTACATGGATGCTCTTGATGGTCACTTGGATGAAATCAGCGAACGTTTAATTACCCTTGGTGGCAAACCTTACTCAACTTTGACAGAATTCCTTCAACACAGTGAAATCGAAGAAGAAGAAGGAGAATTCCGTAACGTTGAAGAAAGCTTGGAACGTGTTCTAGCTATTTATCGCTACCTCATCACTCTTTTCCAAAAAGCTTTGGATGTGACTGACGAAGAAGGCGATGATGTTACAAACGATATCTTTGTTGGTGCTAAGGCTGAACTTGAGAAAACAGTTTGGATGATTGCAGCAGAACTTGGACAAGCACCTGGTTTGTAAGAAATAGAATAATCATATAAAAATCTGTAGGAAATTTCTTACAGATTTTTTCTATCTTATAAGCTATTCCAAACCAGTCTTTTTTCGAGTTTTTTGATAAAATAGTACTATCAGTGAAAAGGATGGAAGCATGACTAAGAAAATCGTAGCTATTTGGGCCCAGGATGAAGAGGGTGTGATTGGTAAGGACAATCGTCTGCCTTGGTATTTGCCAGCAGAATTGCAGCACTTTAAAGAAACAACTCTGAATCATGCCATCTTGATGGGGCGCGTGACCTTTGATGGAATGGGGCGTCGCTTGCTTCCAAAACGGGAGACCTTGATTTTGACGCGTAATTCTGAAGAAAAGATAGACGGGGTTGCTACTTTTCACGATGTCCAGTCTGTCTTGGACTGGTATCAGACTCAAGAAAAGAATCTCTACATTCTCGGTGGGAAGCAGATTTTTCAGGCTTTTGAACCCTATTTGGATGAAGTAATTGTCACTCACATTCATGCTCGGGTGGAGGGAGATACCTATTTTCCCGAGGAGTTTGACTTATCTCTTTTTGAGACAGTTTCAAGCAAATTTTACGCCAAAGATGAGAAAAATCCTTATGATTTTACCATCCAATACCGCAAGAGAAAGGAAGTCTAATGGAACGGAGTTTATTTGGTTTATTCACGACTTTTCTGTGTTTCATCTGCCTTCTGGCAGGAGCACAGGCTTTTCGTAAAAAGCGTTACGGGCTTTCTATCCTCCTTTGGTTAAATGCCTTTACTAATTTGGTCAATAGTGTCCATGCCTTTTACATGACCTTATTTTAGATAGAATGACAGTATAGAATAGAACGGAAGGAAATCATGCCTACAACTAGGAAAAATGATATGATGGTTTATTGCTCATTTTGTGGCAAAAGCCAAGAAGAAGTACAAAAAATAATCGCTGGCAACAATGCCTTTATCTGTAATGAATGTGTGGAGTTGGCCCAGGAAATCATTCGAGAGGAGTTGGCTGAGGAAGTTTTAGCAGACTTGTCTGAGGTACCAAAACCAATCGAACTTCTCAATATCTTGAACCACTATGTAATCGGTCAAGATCGTGCCAAACGTGCTTTAGCAGTAGCAGTATACAACCACTACAAACGCATCAATTTCCACGATACGCGTGAAGAGTCAGAAGATGTGGATTTGCAGAAGTCAAACATCTTGATGATTGGCCCAACTGGTTCAGGGAAAACTTTCCTTGCCCAGACCTTGGCTAAGAGCTTGAACGTGCCTTTTGCGATTGCGGATGCGACAGCTCTTACTGAGGCTGGTTATGTGGGTGAGGATGTGGAAAATATCCTTCTCAAACTTCTACAGGCTGCTGACTTTAACATTGAACGTGCAGAGCGTGGCATTATCTACGTGGATGAAATTGACAAGATTGCCAAGAAGAGTGAGAATGTGTCTATCACACGTGATGTTTCTGGTGAAGGGGTGCAACAAGCTCTTCTCAAGATTATCGAGGGAACCGTTGCTAGCGTGCCGCCTCAAGGTGGACGCAAGCATCCACAACAAGAGATGATTCAAGTGGATACTAAAAATATCCTCTTCATCGTGGGTGGTGCCTTTGATGGCATCGAAGAAATCGTCAAACAACGTCTGGGTGAAAAAGTCATCGGATTTGGTCAAAACAACAAGGCGATTGACGAAAATAGCTCCTACATGCAAGAAATCATCGCAGAAGATATTCAAAAATTTGGTATTATCCCCGAGTTGATTGGACGTTTGCCTGTCTTTGCAGCTCTTGAACAGTTGACAGTAGATGATTTGGTTCGTATCTTGAAAGAGCCAAGAAATGCTTTGGTCAAACAATACCAAACTTTGCTTTCTTATGATGATGTCGAGTTGGAATTTGACGACGAAGCTCTTCAAGAGATTGCCAATAAGGCTATCGAACGCAAGACAGGGGCGCGTGGTCTTCGCTCCATTATTGAAGAAACGATGCTAGATGTCATGTTTGAAGTACCGAGTCAGGAAAATGTAAAATTGGTCCGTATCACAAAAGAAGCTGTGGATGGAACGGATAAACCAATCCTAGAAACAGCCTAGAGGTGACAATGGAAATCAATACACACAATGCTGAAATCTTGCTCAGTGCGGCGAATAAGTCCCACTATCCGCAGGATGAACTGCCAGAGATTGCCCTTGCAGGGCGTTCAAATGTTGGCAAGTCTAGCTTTATCAACACCATGCTGAATCGCAAGAACCTAGCTCGAACGTCAGGAAAACCTGGAAAAACCCAGCTTCTCAACTTCTTTAACATTGACGACAAGATGCGCTTTGTGGATGTGCCTGGTTATGGCTATGCCCGTGTTTCTAAAAAGGAACGTGAAAAGTGGGGGCGCATGATTGAGGAGTATCTGACAACTCGGGAAAATCTCCGTGCGGTAGTCAGTTTAGTTGACCTTCGTCATGACCCGTCAGCAGATGATGTACAGATGTACGAATTTCTCAAGTATTATGAGATTCCGGTTATTATCGTTGCGACCAAGGCGGACAAGATTCCTCGTGGTAAATGGAATAAGCACGAATCAGCAATCAAAAAGAAATTAAACTTTGACCCAAGTGACGACTTCATTCTCTTTTCATCTGTCAGCAAGGCAGGGATGGATGAGGCTTGGGATGCAATCTTAGAAAAATTGTGAGGTAAAGAAAATGGCAAAAACAATTCATACAGATAAGGCTCCAAAGGCTATCGGACCATATGTTCAAGGAAAAATCGTTGGCAACCTTTTGTTTGCTAGTGGTCAAGTTCCTCTCTCTCCTGAAACTGGGGAAATCGTTGGAGAAACGATCCAAGAACAGACAGAACAAGTCTTGAAAAACATTGGTGCTATTTTGGCAGAAGCAGGAACTGACTTTGACCATATTGTCAAAACAACTTGCTTTTTGAGCGATATGAACGACTTTGTTCCTTTTAATGAGGTTTACCAAACGGCCTTTAAAGAGGAATTTCCAGCTCGTTCAGCTGTGGAGGTAGCTCGTCTTCCTCGTGATGTAAAAGTCGAAATCGAAGTCATCGCAGAGATTGGATAAGCTAGTTGAAGTTTGGTGTTGCCAAACTTCTTTTGATATAAGGAGAAAAAGATGACAAAGAAACAACTTCACTTGGTGATTGTGACAGGAATGAGTGGTGCAGGAAAAACTGTAGCCATTCAGTCTTTCGAGGATTTAGGTTATTTTACTATTGATAATATGCCGCCAGCCCTCTTGCCTAAGTTTTTGCAGCTGGTGGAAACAAAGGAAGACGACCATAAGTTGGCTTTAGTAGTGGATATGCGTAGCCGTTCTTTCTTCTCAGAGATTCAAGCTGTTTTGGATGAGTTGGAAAATCAAGATGATTTGGATTTCAAAATCCTCTTTTTGGATGCAGCCGATAAGGAATTGGTCGCTCGTTACAAGGAAACCAGACGGAGTCACCCATTAGCAGCAGATGGACGGATTTTGGATGGAATCAAGCTGGAACGTGAGCTCTTGGCACCTTTGAAAAATATGAGCCAAAATGTGGTGGATACGACTGAACTCACTCCTCGTGAGCTGCGTAAAACCATTGCAGAGCAATTTTCAGATCAAGAGCAAGCTCAGTCTTTCCGTATCGAAGTCATGTCTTTTGGCTTTAAATATGGAATTCCGATTGATGCGGACTTGGTCTTTGATGTTCGTTTCTTGCCAAATCCCTACTACCTTCCAGAACTGAGAAACCAAACAGGTGTGGATGAACCTGTCTATGACTATGTCATGAATCATCCTGAGTCAGAAGACTTCTATCAACATTTGTTGGCCTTGATTGAGCCGATTTTGCCAAGTTATCAAAAGGAAGGGAAGTCTGTTTTGACCATTGCCATGGGTTGTACAGGGGGACAACACCGTAGTGTGGCCTTTGCTAAACGCTTGGCGCAGGACTTATCCAAGAATTGGCCTGTTAATGAAGGGCATCGCGACAAAGACCGAAGAAAGGAAACGGTAAACCGTTCATGAGAAAACCAAAGATAACGGTGATTGGTGGAGGTACTGGGATCCCTGTCATTCTTAAAAGTCTGCGGGAAAAAGATGTGGAAATCGCTGCTATCGTAACGGTGGCGGATGATGGCGGTTCTTCAGGTGAACTCCGAAAAAATATGCAGCAGTTGACACCGCCAGGCGATCTTCGCAATGTCCTTGTGGCCATGTCGGATATGCCTAAGTTTTATGAGAAAGTCTTTCAGTATCGCTTTTCTGAAGATGCTGGAGCCTTTGCTGGCCATCCATTGGGCAATCTCATTATCGCTGGCCTGTCAGAAATGCAGGGTTCGACCTATAATGCTATGCAGTTGCTGAGCAAATTTTTCCACACAACTGGGAAGATTTATCCTTCCAGTGACCATCCTTTGACCCTGCATGCAGTCTTCCAGGATGGGACAGAAGTGGCTGGAGAGAGTCATATTGCAGACCATCCAGGCATGATTGACCATGTCTATGTGACCAATACCCTCAACGATGATACGCCTCTGGCTAGCCGTCGAGTAGTGCAGACCATTCTTGAAAGTGACATGATTGTCCTCGGACCTGGTTCTCTATTTACCTCTATTTTGCCCAATATCGTGATTAAGGAAATCGGGCAGGCGCTTTTGGAAACCAAGGCAGAAATCGCCTATGTCTGCAATATCATGACCCAACGTGGGGAGACAGAACACTTTACAGATAGTGATCACGTGGAGGTCTTGCATCGCCACCTTGGTCGACCTTTTATCGATACTGTCTTGGTGAATATCGAAAAAGTGCCTCAGGAATACATGAATTCCAACCGTTTTGATGAATATTTGGTGCAGGTGGAACATGATTTTGCTGGTCTTTGTAAGCAGGTTCCGCGCGTGATTTCATCCAACTTCCTTCGTCTGGAAAATGGGGGTGCCTTCCACGATGGGGATTTGATTGTGGACGAGTTGATGCGGATTATACAGGTGAGAAAATGAGTTTCACAGTAGCAGTAAAAGAAGAAATCCTAGGTCAGCACCATCTAAGCCGGCATGAATTATCTGCCATTATCAAGATGTCTGGCAGTATCGGTCTCTCGACTTCGGGCTTGACCTTGTCCGTCGTGACAGAAAATGCCAAACTGGCTCGTCACCTCTATGAATCCTTTCTCCATTTCTATGAAATCAAATCGGAAATTCGCCACCACCAACGGAGCAATCTTCGTAAGAATCGGGTCTATACCGTTTTTACAGATGAAAAGGTGCAGGACTTGTTGAGTGATTTGCACTTGGCAGACTCCTTTTTTGGTCTGGAAACAGGTATTGACGAGGAGGTTTTATCAGACGAGGAAGCAGGTCGTGCCTATCTCTGTGGTGCTTTCTTGGCAAATGGGAGCATTCGTGACCCTGAGTCAGGCAAGTATCAGTTGGAAATCAGTTCTGTCTATTTGGATCACGCGCAAGGGATTGCCTCCCTTCTCCAGCAGTTTTTACTGGATGCTAAGGTGCTTGAGCGTAAGAAGGGTGCTGTGACTTATCTCCAGCGTGCCGAAGATATTATGGACTTCTTGATAGTCATCGGAGCCATGCAGGCGCGTGATGATTTTGAGCGGGTTAAGATTTTACGAGAAACTCGTAACGACCTCAATCGGGCCAATAATGCCGAGACAGCTAATATCGCTCGGACAGTTTCTGCCAGCATGAAGACTATCAACAATATCAGCAAAATCAAAGATATTATGGGCTTAGAAAATCTGCCAGTGGATTTGCAGGAAGTAGCGCAGTTGCGGATTCAGCACCCAGACTACTCTATCCAGCAGTTAGCAGATAGCCTCAGCACCCCTCTGACCAAAAGTGGTGTCAACCACAGACTCAGAAAAATCAATAAGATAGCCGATGAACTATAAAACCACGAATCCTATGTGACTCGTGGTTCTTTTTTATAAACTAGTAGAGTGTTTTGGTTGTACTTTTTGCTCTGGGTCAATGTAGTTGATGGCATTGTTGACAGCGGTTGGTGCTTCTCCAAGCCCTGTTGCAATCAGATCAATTTTTCCGTCATAGTAGCAGCAGTCACCGATAGCATAGATACCTGCTTGGCTAGATTCTTGCTTGCTGTTGACGATAATCTTGTGGCGGTTGAGGTCCAGACCCCAGTTTTTAAGGTTACCAACAGAAGATTTGAAACCATAGTTGACAAAGAGGTGGTCTAGGTCAATCGTTTCGGTTTCATCAGATTTGACTTTTGTGATTTCTAACTTGTCAAGCGTTTTTCCATCTCCAAGGAGTTGGCTAGGAACGAATGGTGTCTTGATGGTTACAGATGATTCTTGCAAGGCTTGGACACTGTGCTCCAAGGCGCGGAAATTATCTCTGCGGTGAACAAGGGTAGTTGGCGCAATTTTTTCAAAAGCCAAAGCCCAATCCACAGCTGAGTCTCCCCCACCAAGAATCGTCACTTTCTTACCAGCGTATTGCTGAATGTTGGAAACGTGGTAGTGGATGTTTTCATAGCCCTCAACACCTTCAAGTTCCAGCGGACGTGGTTTGAAGGCACCACCACCCATAGCGATGATGACTGTTTTAGACAGGTGACTTCCTTTAGAGGTTGTAATCTTAAATCCCTCTTCTTGTTTTTCAATCTCAAGAACCGTTTCATTGAGATGAATAGGGGTATCAAAGCCGTTTAGTTGTTCAATCAAGCGGTTGGTCAATTCTTCTCCAGTCAGGTTTGGGAAACCTGGGACGTCTAGGATTTCCTTTTCAGGATAGAGAATAGCAGGTTGTCCACCTAGTTGTGGAAGGGAGTCGATGATTTGGACCTTGGCTTGGCGTAGATGGGCATAGAAGGCTGCAAAAAGCCCGACAGGACCACCACCTACAATGGTAATATCATAGAGTTGAGACATGGTTTCTCCTTTGTTTTTTCTAGTAAGTTTATTTTATCATATTTTTTCTTTAATTTAAAATGAAGTAGGATAGGGAAAAAAATGCCAGAAAAATGGTATAATAGAAAGGAACGTGTTTGGACAGAGAGGAGACAGCAGATGAACTTTCAACAATTATCCAACCTGCAATATTGGACTAGCTTGTTTTCTAGTCCTTGGAGTATTGCGATCAATCTGTTTGATATTTTGATTGTGGCCTATATTTTATATCGTTTTACAAAAGCGATAGCTGGCACCAAGATTATGATTTTGGTGCGTGGGGTCGTGATCTTTGTATTAGCCCAGGTTGTGGCCAATATCCTTGGTTTAACAACGATTTCTTGGTTGATTAATCAGATTATCACCTATGGGGTTATTGCTGCGGTCGTTATCTTCTCTCCAGAGATTCGGACTGGTTTGGAACGCTTGGGAAGGGCGACAGATTTCTTTTCTACTGCTCAAATTAGTGCAGAAGAGAAAATGATTCGTGCCTTTGTCAAGTCGGTTGAATATATGAGTCCTCGTAAGATTGGTGCTCTGGTTGCCATTCAACGAGTTCGGACCTTGCAAGAATATATCGCTACAGGTATTCCCTTGGATGCCAACATTTCAGCTGAACTCCTTATTAATATTTTTATCCCCAACACTCCTCTACATGACGGTGCTGTGATTATCAGAGAAAATCGGATTGCGGTAACTTCTGCCTATCTGCCCTTGACAGAAAGCACAGGGATTTCCAAGGAATTTGGGACCAGACACCGGGCGGCTATCGGTTTATCAGAAGTGTCCGATGCCTTGACCTTTATCGTTTCAGAGGAAACAGGTGGCATTTCTATTACCTATAACGGTGTTTTCAAGCACGACTTGACGATTGAAGAATTTGAAGCAGAGCTACGAGCAATTCTTTTGCCAGCTGTTGAGGAAAAAGTCAGTTTCAAGGACCGTTTGCTAGGAGGTTGGAAATATGAGAAAAAATAGTCTATATATCATTTCATCTCTCTTTTTTGCTTGTGTCTTATTTATCTATGCAACGTCAACCAACTTTCAAAATAGCAATACCGCAAGGCAGGTCAAATCAGAAACCTATACCAATACGATAACGAACGTTCCTATCGATATTCACTATGATGATGACCAGTATTTCATTAGCGGATTTGCATCAGAGGTTTCAGTTGTGTTGACAGGTGCCAATCGTGTGACCTTGGCCAGTGAAATGCAGGAAAGCACTCGTAAGTTTAAGGTCACAGCGGATTTGACAGATGCTAGTGTTGGAACGATTGAAGTTCCCTTGAACATTGAAAATCTTCCTAGTGGATTGACCGCTGTGGCAACTCCTCAAAAGATTACAGTGAAAGTTGGGAAGAAGGTTAAGCGAGATGGGATGATTGTTGTGCCACAAGTTGACCAAAGCCAGATTGATCCCAAGCTACAACTTGATAGTGTAACCGTGTCAAATGAACGCGTTTCAGTCACAACTGACCAGGAAACATTAGCTAAGATTGACAAAGTTATTGCGCTTTTACCAACCAGCGAACGCATAACAGGTAATTACAGTGGCTCAGTACCTTTGCAGGCAATCGACCGCAACGGGGTAGTCTTACCAGTAGTGATTACTCCCTTTGATACGACAATGAAGGTCACTACAAAACCAGTAGCGCCAAGTTCAAGCACATCAAATTCAAGTACAAGTAGTTCATCGGAGACATCTTCGTCAACGAAAACAACTAGTTCAAAAACGAATTAAAAATAGAAAAAGGATTTTATAAAAATGGGTAAATATTTTGGGACTGATGGAGTCCGTGGAGAAGCTAACGTAGAACTAACGCCAGAATTGGCCTTTAAACTAGGACGTTTTGGAGGCTATGTTCTTAGTCAACATGAAACGGAAGCACCGAAAGTCTTTGTAGGACGTGACACACGTATTTCAGGGGAAATGCTAGAATCTGCCTTGGTGGCAGGTCTCCTCTCTGTAGGGATTCACGTCTACAAACTTGGTGTCCTTGCAACACCAGCAGTAGCTTACTTGGTAAAAACTGAGGGAGCCAGTGCAGGTGTCATGATTTCTGCTAGTCACAACCCAGCCCTTGATAATGGGATTAAGTTCTTTGGTGGTGATGGCTTCAAACTAGATGACGAAAAAGAAGCAGAAATTGAAGCCTTGCTAGATGCTGAGGAAGACACTCTTCCTCGTCCAAGTGCAGAAGGATTGGGAACCTTGGTAGATTATCCAGAAGGCTTGCGTAAGTATGAAGGATACCTTGTTTCAACTGGAACTCCTCTTGATGGAATGAAGGTTGCCTTGGATACAGCTAATGGAGCAGCTTCTACCAGTGCCCGTCAAATCTTTGCAGACCTTGGTGCTCAATTAACAGTTATCGGGGAAACACCAGATGGTCTTAACATCAACCTTAATGTTGGTTCAACCCACCCAGAAACCCTTCAAGAAGTGGTCAAAGAAAGTGGCTCAGCTATTGGTTTGGCCTTTGACGGAGACAGTGACCGTTTGATTGCTGTTGATGAAAATGGTGAGATCGTCGATGGTGACAAGATTATGTACATCATCGGGAAATACCTTTCTGAAAAAGGACAATTGGCTCAAAATACAATTGTGACAACTGTTATGTCTAACCTTGGTTTCCACAAGGCCTTGGACCGTGAAGGTATTAATAAGGCAGTAACTGCAGTTGGCGATCGTTACGTTGTTGAAGAAATGCGAAAATCAGGCTACAACCTTGGTGGTGAACAGTCTGGTCACGTGATCTTGATGGATTACAATACAACAGGTGATGGCCAATTATCTGCTGTTCAATTGACAAAAATCATGAAGGAAACTGGTAAGAGCTTGTCAGAGTTGGCTGCAGAAGTAACCATCTATCCACAAAAATTAGTCAATATCCGAGTGGAAAATGCCATGAAGGAAAAGGCTATGGAAGTGCCAGCTATCAAGGATATCATCGAGAAGATGGAAGCTGAAATGGCAGGGAATGGCCGTATCCTTGTTCGCCCAAGTGGAACAGAGCCCCTCTTGCGTGTTATGGCAGAAGCGCCTACAACAGAAGAAGTAGACTACTATGTTGATACCATCGCAGACGTAGTTCGAGCTGAAATCGGGATTGACTAAATCCTAGAAAACTAGATGAAAATAAAAAATTATGGTACAATAGCTTATAATATTGTAGCCAAGGGAGAAAGACATGAATCTTAAACGTGAACAAGAATTTGTTAGTCAGTATCATTTTGATGCGCGTAATTTTGAATGGGAAAATGAAAATGGAGCTCCTGAAACTAAGGTGGATGTGAACTTCCAATTGCTCCAACATGATCAAGAAAATCAAGTGACTTCCTTGATTGTCATCTTGACATTTATGATTGTATTTGATAAGTTTGTCATCAGTGGAACCATTTCACAGGTAAATCATATCGATGGCCGTATTGTCAATGAACCAAGTGAATTGAGCCAAGAAGAAGTGGAAACTTTGGCTCGTCCATGTTTGAATATGCTCAACCGTTTGACTTACGAAGTAACTGAAATTGCATTAGACTTACCAGGAATCAATTTGGAGTTCTAATATGAAACTAGCTGTTATCACAGATTCTTCTGCCTATCTCAGTGCAGAGACCTTGCAAAGAGAAGATTTGTATGTCTTGGATATTCCTGTCAATATTGATGGTGAGGAGTATGTCGAAGGTATCAATCTGACTGCTAAGGAATTTTACCAAAAAATGGCTCAGGCTTCTGAATTGCCTAAGACCAGTCAACCAAGTATTGCCAAGTTAGATGAAATCTTAACTTCGCTCAAAGAACAAGGTTATACACATGCCTTGGGGCTTTTCCTATCTTCTGGAATTTCAGGTTTTTACCAAAATATCCAGTATATGATAGATGAATATGAGGGCTTAACCATTGCTTTTCCAGACACTTTGATTACAAGTGCTCCTCTGGGTATCATGGTTGAAAGCGTCTTTAATTGGCGTGACCAGGGCGATGATTTTGCCAGCATTCAGGATAAGCTAGCCATTCAAATCAGCCGTACGTCAGCCTTTATCATGGTAGATGACTTGGATCATTTAGTGAAAGGTGGACGTCTTTCAAATGGTGCTGCTATTTTGGGTAATCTGTTAAGCATTAAGCCAATCCTTTATTTCAACGACCAAGGTGTGATTGAAGTTTACGAAAAAGTTCGTACCGAAAAGAAAGCAACCAAGCGATTAATTGAAATTATCAAGGAAACAACGGCTTCAGGTCAATACCGGGTCATTGTCATTCACGGAAATGCTCCTGAAAAGGCTGAGGAATTGCGTCAGCACTTGCTTGATTCTGGCTTGGGTTCGGATGTTTCACTTGCTACATTTGGTAGTGTCATTGGAACTCACCTAGGATCAGGAAGTATTGCTCTGGGGTATATTCCAGTGATTTAGTTGGCGCTTCTAGGCTAGTTAAGATGCTTTGTATCTTAGAAATTGAACACGGACTATCTGCCTCTTGAAAAAAGATGCCTGTCTTGCCTTTCGTGGAAAGTCAGCGCAATTCCCTATTTTTCATGGGTAGCTAATGTCCTTTGTATCTTGATAATTGAACACGCCTGGAACCCTGTGTGAAAAAGATAGATTTTCCAAGGAGTAGACACTTCTTGATCAGAACTTCTATTTTCACTTTGTGTTCCTACAGGCTTTGTATCTTAGCAATTGAACACGGACTACCTGCCTCATGAAAAAAGATGCCTGTCTTGCCTTTCGTCGAAAGTCAGCGCCATTCCCTATTTTTCATGGGCAGCTAACGTCCTTAGTATCTTAGACAGGAGTAGAGATGAGTATTCGAGTAATTATTGCTGGTTTTAAGGGTAAGATGGGCCAAGCTGCTTGCCAGATGGTCTTGGCTGATCCAGTCTTGGACTTGGTAGCAGTTTTGGATCCTTTTGAGTCTGAATCAGAATGGCAGGGTATTCCTGTTTTCAAGGATAAGGCTGATTTAGCAGGCTTTGAAGCGGATGTCTGGGTAGATTTCACAACCCCAGCTGTTGCCTACGAAAATACACGCTTTGCCCTCGAAAATGGCTTTGCTCCAGTAGTTGGAACGACTGGCTTTACTAGTGAAGAAATTGCAGAACTAAAAGCATTTTCCCGTGCCCAAGATTTGGGTGGCTTGATTGCCCCTAACTTTGCCCTGGGTGCTGTCTTGCTCATGCAATTTGCGACGCAGGCTGCTAAATATTTCCCAAATGTGGAGATTATCGAGCTCCATCATGACAAGAAAAAGGATGCTCCGAGTGGAACAGCTATTAAAACAGCTGAGTTGATGGCAGAAGTTCGTGAATCAATCCAGCAAGGTGCGCCTGATGAGGAAGAATTGATTGCAGGTGCCCGTGGTGCTGACTTTGATGGCATGCGGATTCACTCAGTTCGTTTGCCAGGCTTGGTAGCCCATCAGGAAGTCATCTTTGGCAATCAGGGAGAAGGATTGACCCTCCGTCATGACTCCTATGATCGCAGCTCCTTCATGACAGGGGTCAATTTGGGAATTAAAGAAGTTGTCAAGCGTCATGAGCTTGTCTATGGATTAGAACACTTATTATGAGATTAACGCAAATGCCTTCTGAATTTCAGAAGGCTTTACCAGTATTAGAAAAAATTAAAGAAGCAGGCTTTGAGGCTTATTTTGTTGGGGGCTCTGTTCGAGATGCCCTCCTCAATCGCCCTATCCATGATGTGGATATTGCGACGTCTTCTTATCCAGAAGAGACCAAGCAGATTTTTCCGCGAACAGCTGACATCGGAATCGAGCATGGAACTGTCTTGGTTTTAGATGGCGATGAGGAGTATGAGGTAACCACCTTTCGGACAGAGGATGTCTATGTGGACTATCGCAGACCCAGTGCAGTTTCCTTTGTGCGTTCGCTAGAAGAAGACCTTAAGCGCCGTGATTTTACAGTCAACGCCTTTGCCTTAGATGAGACAGGGGAAATCATTGACTTGTTTCATGGTTTAGAGGATTTGGAAAACCAAGTCTTGCGAGCAGTTGGAGTGGCTAGTGAACGTTTCAACGAAGACGCTCTGCGGATTATGCGCGGTTTCCGTTTTCAGGCTAGTCTTGGCTTTGAACTTGAGCCAGAAACATTTAAAGCTATGAAGACCTTGACACCACTTTTGGAGAAAATTTCTGTAGAACGTACCTTCGTTGAGTTTGATAAACTCTTGCTGGCTCCCTTTTGGAGAAGTGGCTTAGCTTCCATGATTGAGAGTCAAGCTTATGACTATCTCCCTGATATGGCAGCTAGCCAGGACAAGCTCAACAGACTGTTTGAGTTAGAGACCGATTTTAACTTTGAATCTTCTGAACAAGCCTGGGCAGCTCTTTTGTGGGCTTTGGAGATTGAAAATGCGCAGCCATTTTTGAAAGCTTGGAAGACCTCACGCCAGTTTGCTAAGCAGGTACAAGATTTGCTGACTATTTTGGCTTTGCGTGAAAAGGGAGAATTGAGCAAGCGCGATTGTTATCGCTTTGACTTTGCTTTGCTTTTACAGGCTGAAAATCTTCGTCAGGCTCAAGGAAAAGAAGTCAACCCACAAGCTATCACAGAAACCTACCAGAGTTTGACCATTCATGATAAGAAAGAAATCCAAATCAACGGTGGTATTTTGATTAAGGAATATGGCTATCAGCCGGGGCCAGACTTGGGAGAGATTTTAACAGAGATTGAGTATGCCATTGTCGATGGAGAATTGGAAAATGACCGTCAAGCTATCCATGCTTATCTGAGGGAGAAAAAATGAGTGATTTTATCGTTGAAAAACTAAGTAAATCCGTTGGTGATAAGACCGTTTTTAAGGATATTTCCTTTATCATCCACGACCTAGACAGAATTGGTTTGATTGGTGTCAATGGAACAGGGAAGACCACCCTTTTAGATGTTCTTTCTGGTGTTTCTGGCTTTGATGGGGATGTCAGTCCCTTTTCAGCTAAGAATGATTACCAGATTGGTTACTTGACTCAAGATCCTGATTTTGATGATAGCAAGACGGTCTTGGATACGGTTCTATCTAGCGACCTCAAGGAAATCCAGCTCATTCGTGAGTATGAGTTGATCATGCTCAACTACAATGAGGACAAGCAGGCGCGTTTGGAACGAGTCATGGCTGAGATGGATTCTCTCCAAGCTTGGGAAATCGAGAGTCAGGTAAAGACCGTTCTTAGCAAGCTGGGTATTCAGGATTTATCTACTACTGTTGGGGAATTGTCAGGTGGTCTAAGAAGACGGGTTCAGTTGGCGCAAGTCTTACTTGGCAACCATGACCTCTTGCTGCTGGACGAGCCGACCAACCATTTGGATATTGCGACTATTGAGTGGCTGACCCTCTTTTTGAAAAATTCCAAGAAAACCGTCCTTTTTATCACCCACGATCGTTATTTCCTAGACGCTTTGTCAACTCGTATTTTCGAATTGGATCGCGCAGGCTTGACAGAGTATCAGGGGAATTATCAGGATTATGTTCGCCTTAAGGCGGAACAGGATGAGCGTGATGCGGCTCTTCTCCACAAAAAGGAACAACTTTATAAGCAAGAATTGGCTTGGATGCGTAGACAACCGCAGGCGCGTGCGACCAAGCAGCAGGCTCGTATTAATCGTTTCCATGACTTGAAAAAGGAAGTTTCAGGCAGTAGTGCTGAGACAGACTTGACCATGAGCTTTGAAACCAGTCGGATTGGGAAAAAAGTCATCGAGTTTCAGGATGTTTCCTTTGCCTATGAAAACAAGCCTATTTTGCAAGATTTTAATCTCTTGGTGCAGGCCAAAGATCGTATTGGAATTGTTGGGGACAACGGTGTTGGAAAATCAACTCTCCTTAACTTGATTGCAGGCAGTCTTGAGCCGACAGCAGGTCAAGTTATGATAGGGGAAACTGTTCGCATCGCCTATTTCTCTCAGCAAATTGAGGGATTGGATGAAAGCAAGCGAGTGATCAATTACCTGCAGGAAGTGGCAGAAGAAGTCAAGACCAGCGGTGGTTCTACGACTTCCATCGCTGAGTTGCTGGAGCAGTTCCTTTTCCCACGTTCGACGCATGGAACCTTGATTGAGAAATTGTCTGGGGGAGAGAAAAAACGTCTTTATCTCCTCAAACTGCTCTTGGAAAAACCAAATGTTCTTCTCTTGGACGAGCCAACAAATGATTTGGATATTGCAACCTTGACAGTTCTGGAGAATTTCTTGCAAGGCTTTGCAGGGCCTGTCTTGACAGTTAGCCATGACCGCTATTTCTTGGATAAGGTAGCGACTAAGATTCTCTCTTTTGAGGATGGTAAAATTCGTCCTTTCTTTGGTCATTATACCGACTATCTTGATGAAAAAGCCTTTGAAACAGAGATGGCCAATCAAGTGCAAAAGGCCGAAAAGGAGAAAGTGGTCAAAGTCCGTGAAGACAAGAAACGCATGACTTACCAAGAAAAGCAGGAGTGGGCAAGCATTGAAGGCGATATTGAAGCCTTGGAAAACCGTATCGCTGCTATTGAAGAGGAAATGCAGGCCAACGGCTCTGACTTTGGTAAGCTGGCTACTCTCCAAAAAGAATTGGATGAGAAAAATGAAGCACTCCTTGAAAAATACGAACGCTATGAGTATCTCAGTGAATTTGATAGCTAGAAGAATAGAAAAATCCCGTCTCATGACAGGATTTCTCTATTCTTTTTTTGTTTCCTGGTGGAAGACATTTTGCCAAGTTTCGTGGCGACGCCAGATACTGGTATGGACGATACCATCTAACTCATAGCAGATGAGTTTGGTCTTTTGACTGATGGAAGTGATCTGAATATTCTTGATAGCAGAATTTAACTCTTTTTCGGCTTTATAGGCCTCTTTATCCATCTGTTCTCCATCTTGGCGAATATAGACAAAATCATCAGCCAAGAGTTCTTCCAGTTGATTTCCTTGGTCAATCAATTGTTCACGCATAAGCAATTTTTTATAGACATTGTCTAAAATCTCATCCTCTGGAATAGGTGCCGGCTCGATATGGACATCGGTATCAAAGACACCAAAACGTTCCTCCAGCATAGACTCGACTTGATCCGCAATCTCGTGGCTTTCAAAAACCGACAGGTCGGGATTCATTTCAAGAGTGATATCCAAGTAAATATTGCTGCCGTAGGTGCGACCTCTTTGGGACTTAACCTTGCTGATTTTGGGAATTTCCATGATGGCCTTTTGATAGTCCTCAAGCAGACGGTCGTCGAAACCATCTGAAAGGCTAAAGGAAGACTCGATGAAGATATCATAGGCAGTTTTCAAGATAAAGAAAGTGATGATGATGGCGACCAGTTTATCCACAATGGGGTAATCGAAACTGCTAGCTAAGATGGCAATGGTCGTACCAAGTGAGGTAACAGCGTCAGAAAGATTGTCCTTAGCAGCTGCCTTCAGCGCCTTGGATTTGGATTTCTTACTGAGGCCAGTATTGTAGAGATAAACTAGAAACATAATCGCTGCAGAAATGATTCCTAGAGTTGCACCCAGAGGATCAATGACCGTTTCTTCCCGACTGAGAATCTTTTGAATGGTATCCCTTAGAACATCAAAACCAACATAAAACATGATGATGGAAGTGACTAAACTAGCCAAATCTTCAATCTTCCAGTGACCAAAACGGTGGTCACGGTCTGCAGGCTGGCGCGCCATTCTAATCCCAATCAAGAGAGCCACATTTCCAATGATATCCGATACGTTGTTAAAACCATCGGCTACCAAACTGGATGAATGGAGGAGTTGCCCAGTTGCTAATTTGGCTGCAGACAAGATCAAATAGGTTGAAATGCTGATAATGGCCCCACGCTCAGCTAACTTGAGATTTGAGATAGATTGCTTCATTCAACTTCCTTTCTAGTCACATAGCATTCTACCATTATACTGGTTTTCAAGGGAAAATTCAAATAGGACGGATAAAACTAAGAAAATACAAAGCAGAAAATGCTTTTTTTTTTAGGAAATATGATAGACTGATAAAGTGAAAAGTTGAGGTGAATAAAATTGAAAAAAATGAGTATTTTAGCGATGAGTATTTCTTTGCTCTTTACTGTTTTAGTCTGGTTCTCGATGGTAACAAATGTCAAACAAGGAATACCGTTTTCAGATGCTAGTATTTTTGAATATTTTGGGTATGCAATGAATCGAGGAGAATTGATGTATGCAGACCTATTTGATCATAAGGGGCCAGTTGTTTTTTTACTGAATTACCTAGGATATCTTATTGGTGGTGCGTTAGGAATTAAATTTTTATACCTATTTTGCACATTTCTATTCTTTATAGCTAGCTATAAGATTTCAAGATTATTTACTGGGAATAAGCAAACAATTTTAACTTTAGCAATTATCTTTATAATTTATGAGTATTTTTTTGATGGCGGTTGGAGTTTAGAAGGTTTTATTTTACCTTTTTTGGCTTATTCATTATACATTTTTTTAAAACTGTTTATACAAAATGATTTCAGTAAAAATGACATCATAGCATCAGGTGTATTTTTCTCTATTGTATTTTTTACGAAAGCAAATATGATAGGGATTTGGCTTGTATTTTGTATTTATGTATTGATTGATTTTATACTAAAGAAAGCATATAGGGAATTGTTTTCTTTGATAGGATTATTTTTCCTTGGAGTATTAATACCAACTATCCCTTTGTGCCTATATCTGTTATCAAAGGGCATCTTTTTTGAAATGGTATACCAGTCGATTGGAATTAATTTTATTTATACTACAGAGTCTAATAACGTTTCGATGTATGAGATTATCAGATGGTATATTTCCCAAACAAATCTCTTAAGTCTTAATTTATTGATGTTATTTTCCTTGATACCACTATGGAAGAAATTTGGAATAAAATCAATCTACTATCATTTTGTTTTTATTGTTTGTTTACTTCTGGCTCTTATCTCAAAAAGAAGCTATGGTCATTACATTTTAGTAATGCTCCCGATTTTGATTCCATATATTTCCTATTTATTTCATAGCATATCCAAGAAAATGTCTTTTCAAGTATTTTTTGTCTTATTCTTAGGATTTATTATTGTATACCAGAATGATGTAAAATCCATCATGAAAAGTATGAATACAAGATATCTGAATAGATCTGAGAAACAGCAACGCGTTGCTAGCTATATAGAGAAAAATACGTCGATGGATGATCGAATTTATACACACCGTCAAAATGGAACAATTTATTTGTATAGTGAACGGCTAGCTAGTACAAAATTTTTCTTTATTCCAGCTGTGACAGATGATCGAGTTATTATTGATGAGTTTAGAAAATCTATACAAGAAAATCCTCCTATCTATATTGTATTTGATACTGAATGGGATTATGGTAAGAGAACTGACTCTTTTATTAAGGATTATATTAAAGTAAATTATCACTTAGAAAAACAGATTGATACAGCTATGATTTATAGAAAAGGAGGAGAATAGCATGAGCAGGAAAAAGCCAATTTTATATATAGTTGTTCCGTGCTACAACGAAGAAAAAGTCTTACCACATACTAATCCAATGTTTGTTGAAAAAATTGAACAATTAGTACAGAAAGAAGAAATCCATCCTCTTAGTAAAATCATGTATGTAAATGATGGTAGTAAGGATCGGACTTGGGAACTAATAGAAAGTTATGCTAATTCCATTCCTTCTGTAGTTGGTGTGTCGCAAAGTCGTAATAGGGGGCATCAGAGTAGCGTTCTTGCAGGTATGTATGAAGCTATTCAGTTTGCTGATATTGTCATTACCATTGATGCGGATGGACAAGATGATATTAACTGCATGGATAAGATGGTTTCGGAGTATAAAAGTGGTTCTGAAATTGTATACGGTGTACGTGATAACCGTGATACGGACTCTACTTTTAAACGAATTACAGCCGAAGGTTTTTATAAAGTGCTACGTCTATTTGGAGCAGAAGTTGTTTTCAATCATGCAGACTATCGATTGGTGTCTAAAAGATTCTTGAAAGAATTAGAAAAATTCACTGAAGTTAATCTTTTTCTTCGTGGTTTAATGCCCTTAGTGGGCTTTAAATATTCTTATGTTTCATATAAACGCCATGAACGAATTGCTGGTGAGAGCCATTATCCACTGTCCAAAATGCTTGGTTTGGCTATGGATGGTATTACCAGTTTATCAATCAAACCGATTCGTTTGATTACAAGTTTTGGGGTCTTGACATCACTCTTTAGTTTTCTGTTGATTATTTGGGTTTTATGGAGTAAGGTTGCTGGTACGGTTGTGGCAGGCTGGGCAAGCACCTATGCAATAGTTAGTTTACTTGGTGGGGTTCAATTGATTAGTTTGGGAGTAATTGGTGAGTATATTGGAAAGATTTACCTAGAAACGAAACGTCGTCCTAGATATATTATCAGTGAACGTACTTTTGATAAGGATAGAATTTTATAGAATCTTTACTCTTTGAAAACTTTTCAAAATTTGGTATAATAGTACTACTCAAGGGAGTAGCTGGCAGAAACCTGTGATAGTGTCGTCATTCCGAATTTTATACTGAAAAGTATGCTTTCCGGCACTATCTTAAACAGCGAGACTTGTTATGATTAACAGGTCTCTTTTTGTTTGTCGTGAAAAGATGCGATGAGGGAAAAGAGAGTCTGTTTTGCACACAATGTCAAGGAGGAGACACATGTCAAAAGAACAAAAACGCCAAGCGTTTTACACTCAGAGTCCTGAAGAGGTCTTGAAGGCTGTGGATGCGACCGAGCAAGGTTTGTCATCAAGTGAGGCAGAAAAGCGCCTTGCCGAATTTGGCCACAATGAACTCGAAGAAGGCGAGAAACGATCAATTCTGGTCAAGTTCATCGAGCAATTTAAGGATTTGATGATTATCATCCTAGTTGCGGCAGCTATTTTGTCAGTCGTGACTTCTGGTGGGGAAGATATCGCAGATGCCATTATCATCTTAGCCGTGGTTATCATTAACGCTGCCTTTGGTGTTTACCAAGAAGGAAAAGCAGAAGAAGCCATCGAAGCTCTCAAATCTATGTCAAGTCCAGCTGCCCGCGTTCTTCGTGATGGACACATGGCAGAGATTGACTCTAAAGAATTGGTTCCTGGTGATATTGTTGCCCTCGAAGCTGGTGATGTAGTACCTGCAGACCTACGTTTACTAGAAGCCAACTCTCTTAAAATCGAAGAAGCAGCTCTTACAGGTGAGTCTGTGCCAGTTGAAAAAGACTTGACAGTCGAGCTTGCTGCAGATGCTGGTATTGGTGACCGTGTCAACATGGCCTTCCAAAACTCAAACGTGACCTATGGTCGTGGGATGGGTGTTGTTGTCAATACAGGGATGTACACTGAAGTTGGTCATATCGCTGGTATGCTTCAAGATGCGGATGAGACAGATACACCACTTAAACAAAACTTGAACAACCTTTCTAAGGTTTTGACTTATGCAATTTTGGTCATTGCCCTTGTTACTTTTGTAGTTGGCGTCTTCATCCAAGGGAAAAATCCACTTGGTGAGTTGATGACCTCTGTTGCGCTTGCCGTTGCAGCTATTCCAGAAGGACTTCCTGCTATCGTAACTATCGTTCTTGCTCTTGGTACTCAAGTTTTAGCCAAACGAAACTCTATCGTTCGGAAGTTGCCAGCAGTAGAAACACTTGGTTCAACTGAAATCATCGCTTCTGATAAGACTGGTACGCTGACTATGAACAAGATGACAGTTGAAAAAGTCTTCTACGATGCGGTCCTACATGACTCAGCTGACGACATTGAGTTGGGTCTTGAAATGCCACTACTTCGTTCAGTTGTCTTGGCCAATGATACGAAAATCGATGTGGAAGGCAATCTGATTGGTGACCCAACCGAAACAGCCTTTATCCAGTATGCCTTGGACAAGGGCTATGATGTCAAAGGTTTCTTAGAGAAATATCCTCGTGTAGCTGAATTGCCATTTGATTCTGAACGTAAGCTCATGTCAACGGTTCACCCATTGCCAGATGGTCGTTTCCTTGTAGCAGTCAAGGGTGCGCCAGACCAACTCTTGAAACGTTGTGTTCTTCGTGATAAGGCTGGGGATATTGCTCTGATTGATGAGAAGGTTACAAATCTCATTCACACAAACAACTCTGAAATGGCTCACCAAGCCTTGCGTGTCCTTGCAGGTGCCTATAAGATTATTGATAGTATTCCAGAAAACCTTACTTCTGAAGAGCTTGAAAATGATTTAATCTTTACTGGTTTGATTGGGATGATTGACCCTGAACGTCCCGAGGCAGCTGAGGCTGTTCGTGTGGCTAAGGAAGCTGGAATCCGTCCAATCATGATTACAGGTGACCATCAAGACACTGCAGAAGCTATTGCTAAACGTTTGGGAATCATTGACGCAAATGATACAGAAGGCCACGTTTTAACTGGTGCTGAACTCAATGAACTGTCAGATGAAGACTTTGAAAAAGTGGTAGGTCAATACTCTGTTTATGCTCGTGTATCTCCAGAGCACAAGGTTCGTATCGTCAAGGCTTGGCAAAAACAAGGTAAGGTCGTTGCCATGACAGGTGATGGTGTCAATGATGCGCCAGCTCTGAAAACAGCAGATATCGGTATCGGTATGGGGATTACTGGTACAGAGGTTTCTAAGGGAGCTTCTGACATGATTCTTGCGGATGATAACTTTGCAACTATTATCGTCGCAGTTGAAGAAGGACGTAAGGTCTTCTCAAACATTCAAAAGACTATTCAGTATCTGCTTTCTGCCAATACTGCTGAAGTATTGACCATTTTCCTATCAACCTTGTTTGGTTGGGACGTCTTGCAGCCAGTTCATCTCTTGTGGATCAACTTGGTAACCGATACTTTCCCAGCTATCGCTCTTGGTGTTGAACCTGCGGAGCCAGGTGTTATGACCCACAAACCACGTGGACGTAAGGCAAGCTTCTTCTCAGGTGGTGTTTTGAGTTCTATCATCTATCAAGGTGTACTCCAAGCAGCTATTGTCATGAGTGTTTATGGCCTTGCGATTGCTTACCCAGTTCATGTGGGTGACAATCATGCCATTCATGCAGATGCCCTTACTATGGCTTTTGCAACCCTTGGTTTGATTCAGCTCTTCCATGCCTACAATGTCAAGTCTGTTTACCAATCCATCTTGACAGTTGGCCCATTCAAGTCTAAGACTTTTAACTGGTCTATCTTGGTATCCTTCATTCTTCTCATGGCAACAATCGTTGTAGAACCGCTTGAAGGAATCTTCCACGTAACCAAACTGGACTTGTCACAATGGGGAATCGTTATGGGCGGAAGCTTCTCAATGATTATTATCGTCGAAATTGTTAAGTTTGTTCAACGAAAACTCGGTTTTGACAAGAATGCGATTTAAAAAAAGTCATCTTCGGATGGCTTTTTGCTACAGTTGAGGGAAAGGGCTTGCAGTTATCGGCTTTTGTGCTATAATTGCTATAATATAGTAAAAAGCAAGAGGAGTGTGAGGAAGTGGAAAAGAAAATTGTGAAGGATATTTTGTTTTTATCTCAGGTATCTCAGCCGGCAAGTCAGGAAGACCTGTATCTTGCCAGAGATTTGCAGGATACACTCTTAGCAAATCGTGAGACCTGTGTCGGTTTAGCTGCCAATATGATTGGGGTGCAGAAGCGCGTGATTATCTTTAATCTGGGCTTGGTTCCTGTGGTCATGTTTAACCCAGTGCTCCTGTCATTTGAAGGACCTTATGAGACAGAGGAAGGTTGTTTGTCCTTGGTAGGTGTGAAACCTACTAGGCGTTATGAAACTATAAGGGTTGCCTATCGTGACAGCAAGTGGCAGGAACAGACCATTACCTTGACAGGCTTCCCAGCTCAGATTTGCCAGCATGAACTGGATCATTTGGAAGGACGAATCATTTAGGAGGAAAGCAAATGAAACGAATAGTCTTTGAACTTATTTTTATCGCAACGACCTGGTATATCTTTTTACCGCCCCTTAACCTGACCAGCTGGGAATTTCTCTTCTTCCTCTGTGGGCATATGTTGCTTGTAGCAATCTTATTTGGCTTTGGCAAGGGGATAAACCTTGTCAAAACGGTTCATGTGCGCCATGGTAAGGCGGAATCTGCCTTAAATCTAGAGGGTTTCAAAATCAATCGGTTAGGGAAAATCCTTTTAGCTTCTATTGGAGGAATTCTTCTCTTAGCAGGTTTGGTTTCCTTGGTGACTTCCAGCATTTTTCAGGCTAAAAATTATGCCAATGTAGTCACGGTTACGGAAAAAGACTTTACTGAATTTCCTAAGAGTGACACCAGTAAGGTTCCTATCTTAGATAGAAGTACTGCTGAAAAAATTGGTGACCGCTACTTGGGTTCCCTAACAGATAAGGTGTCGCAGTACGTAGCGGCAGACACCTATACTCAATTGACGATTGATGGGAAGCCTTATCGGGTTACACCATTAGAATATGCAGATCCTATCAAGTGGTTTAATAATCAGGCCAAGGGAATCGGCGAGTATATCAAGGTGGACATGGTAACTGGTAATGCGGACTTGGTGGACTTGAAGACACCAATCAAGTATTCGGACTCGGAATATTTTAACCGTGACGTCAAACGTCACCTACGCTTGAAGTACCCAACTAAAATCTTCAAGACTCCATCTTTTGAGGTGGACGATGAGGGCAATCCTTTCTATGTGGCTACAGTTTACCAAAAGCAATTTGGACTTGCGGTTCCTCGTCCTGTTTCAGTCATTATCTTGGATGCCACAAATGGAGAAACCAAGGAATACAACTTGGCAGATGTTCCAGAATGGGTGGACAGGGTCTATCCAGCTGAGGAAACTATTGAGCAAATCAACTACAACGGCAAGTACAAGGACGGTTTCTGGAATGCCATGATTTCCAAGAAAAACGTGACCCAGACTACCAAGGGCTATAATTACTTGTCTATTGGTAATGACATCTACCTCTACACAGGTGTGACATCGGCCAATGCAGATGAAAGTAATCTTGGTTTTATTCTTGAAAATATGCGGACAGGGGAAATCACTAAGTATAGCTTGGCTTCTGCGACCGAAGAATCAGCCCGTGAATCAGCCGAAGGTGCTGTTCAGGAGAAATCCTACAAGGCAACTTTCCCAATCCTCATCAACCTCAATGATAAACCACTTTATATTATGGGCTTAAAGGATAATGCTGGTTTGGTCAAAGAGTATGCTCTGGTAGACGCAGTCGAGTACCAAAATGTTATCGTAGCAACGACAGTGGAAGAACTGCTTAGCAAGTATGCCAATAAAAACGACCTTGAAATTGACAATGAAACCACAGAAAGCATCAAGGGTGTAGTAGCAGACCTCAAATCAGCTGTTATCAAGGGCGATACTGTCTACTTCTTTAAAGTTGATGGTAAGATATATAAGGTTAAGGCCTCAGTATCAGATGACCTCCCTTATCTTGAAAATGGTAAAACCTTCGAAGGTCAAGTAGGAAAAGACAATTATCTCAAGACCTTTAAAGTGCAGTAAAAAAGGCTTATTTAAGAAATATATGTTATAATAAGGTAAAATAAGCCTAATGGAGGACAAAGAAATGGGGTTTTATTTGATGGTTGCTTCAATGCTACTTGGATTGCTCGCTTTGAAGATAGGTTTTTCTCAGTTCAAGGAGAAAAAAGATACATTCTTATCTATCTTAACAAGTTTAGCTGGCCTAGCCCTTGTTCTCGTGGATGTCTGGTTAGGATGGCCCAAATAAATAGAGAAGCCTCGCTCAAACCGAGATTTTTCAGATGAATTTCTTGGTTGTGGCTAAAAAATATGCTACACTATCAATATGAAAATTTTAATCCCTACAGCAAAAGAAATGAACACAGACTTGCCAAGTATCGAAGCCGCTCCTTTAAGACTAGAAAGTCAGGCTGTGCTGGATGCCTTGACCCTCTATTCTGCTAGTCAATTGGAGAGTTTTTACAAGGTATCAGCTGAGAAGGCAGAGGAAGAATTTCAAAATATCCAAGCTTTGAAAAGGCAAACTGCTCAACACTATCCAGCCTTGAAACTTTTTGATGGGCTTATGTATCGCCATATCAAGAGAGATAAGTTGACCGAAGTAGAACAAGCCTATCTTGAAAATCATGTCTTCATTACCTCGGCCTTGTACGGTGTTGTTCCAGCCTTGTCACCTATGGCACCTCACCGTTTGGACTTTTTGATGAAGTTGAAAGTCGCTGGTAAGACTTTGAAGAGCCATTGGAAGGTAGTCTATGATGAAGCTGTGAAGCAGGAAGAAGTGATTTTCTCCCTCTTGTCATCCGAGTTTGAGACTGTATTTTCTAAGGAAATCAGAGAAAAAATGGTGACCTTCAAATTTATGGAGGACAAGGGTAATCAGTTGAAAATTCACTCAACTATTTCTAAGAAAGCGCGTGGTGCCTTTTTAACCGCTATGATAGAAAATCAAGTGCAGACGGTGGAGGAAGCTCGGCGTTTAAGCTTTGCAGGATTTAACTACCGAGAAGATTTGTCACAGCCACAGGAATTGGTTTTTGTAAAGGAAGTATAGAAATCAGATATTTTGTATTGGACAATATGTATCATCAGCTATTTTAGTTTATAAATGAAAAAAAGCGAACAAGCTAGTCTTCTGAGTGTCAGAAAAGTAGTCTTGCTCGCTTTTATTATGTTAGTTAGTTGATAGCATTGATCAAATCTTGAGCTTGTTTTTCAAGTGAATTTAGGACTGATTCTTCGAGAACCAATTTTCCATCTGCCCAAGCAGAGTCATTGACATGTGCAGCAGTGAAATCACCAACGATTTGTGTACGGATAAATGGCAAGAGATCCTTGTAGATAGTGAAGAGTTGATTGTGACCTGCATTGGCTACAGATGATACGGTGACAAACTTGTCTTGAAGGGCAGAAGCACCACGTGTATCAGATAAGTCAAGGGCACGAGATAGCCAGTCCAGCAAGTTTTTCACTGTTCCAGGGATAGAGAAGTTGTAGACTGGAGAGAAGATCCAGATGGCATCCGCAGCGAGAACCGCTTCACGAGCAGCCGCTACAGCTGGATGAGTTGGAACTTCCAAATCTTGGCTGAAGAGAGGAATAGTTGAATAATCAAGATAGCTAACTTCCGCTTTACCAGCAAGTGCTTTCTCAGCTTCGAGAGCCATTTGGTGGTTGAAAGAGCCTTGACGTAGTGATCCGACGATAAATAATACTTTTTTAGACATGATGTGTCTCCTTTTTCTTAAGTTTTCGAGAAGTATCTCGTTGTTATAAAATATATTACAACAAAACAAAAGGACTTGCAAGAAATCTGCTCAAAGATAAGTAAAACTATAAAATTGTAGAATATCTAATCACTTGCGACTGGAATGCATTTGATTTTCGAAGAGTATTCTAACATTCTCTTGTAATATGATGACATAAGTGCTAAAATAAACAAGAAAACTCGCAATAGAAACCGCAGAACAGCTATTTTCCGGTATCATTTCATAAATCATTAAAGGAACAATAATGGCATTGAAGAATGCTTCTAAAAGGGGTGGAGATCATGTAAGGCAAAGATTAACAAGTGACGGACAAAAGAAATAATAATACACTTGTTAAGGAGAAAAGATGTTAATAAGAAATTATCGGAAAAATATTGGCCTGATGGCCGGAGTTGAGTTTTTTGCATTTCTAGGGATTACCAGTTTTTGGATTCTCTTTCTCAGTCAAAACGGCATGACTCTTTGGCAGATTGGACTTCTGGAGAGCATTTTTCATACGACCAGTCTTCTCTGCGAAATTCCATCTGGAATGTTAGCTGATCGTTATTCCTATAAGACCAACCTTTATTTAAGTCGTATAGCAGGGATTGTGTCTTCTATTCTCATGTTGGCTGGGCAGGGAAATTTTTGGATTTATTCACTAGCAATGGCGGTGAGCGCCTTGTCTTATAATTTTGATTCAGGAACAAGCGCGGCAATGGTCTATGACTCTGCTGTAGAGGCTGGACTAAAGGGGCGCTATCTATCCATTTCGAGCTTTATGTCAGGAGTGTCAGAAGGAACTCGGTCTTTGGGGACAGTGTTGGCGGGATTTTTTGTCCATGGTCAATTACATCTGACCTACTACATCATGATTGCCACTTCTATCATAGTTCTTGTCCTGATTTGGATGCTGAAAGAACCTAGTGTCAAGCTAGAAAAAGCTGATAGTGTGACCATGAAACAGATTATTTGGACTGTTAAGGATGAGTTGAAGCGAAATCCCATGCTCTTCAACTGGATGATTTTGTCTCAGATTGTCGGAGTACTCATGTGCATGTTTTACTTTTACTATCAAAATCAGTTACCAGATTTAAGTAGTTGGCAAATTTCAGCAGTTATGCTACTTGGGAGTCTCCTGAATATCGTCGCAGTATATCTAGCGAGTAAGATTGGAAAGAAATATGCCGCCTTGAAACTTTTCCCTATCCTCGTCCTGCTGACTGGAGTTACCTACCTGCTGTCCTACTTTGGAACACCTCTAATCTATATTTTGATTTATTTGATTAGTAATGCTCTATATGCTCTTTTTCAGCCGATTTTTGACAATGATTTGCAAGAGCGGCTTCCAAGTGAAGTAAGGGCAACCATGCTGAGTGTCTACTCTATGATGTTTAGCTTGAGTATGATTGTGTTTTTCCCACTGACAGGATGGTTGATTGACCATTTAGGCTTTGTAGTAACATTTCTTTATCTAGGATTCTTTTTAGTCATGATTAGCCTTCTACTGCCTGTCTTTTTAGGAAAAATGGCTAAAAAAATGGATGATAAAGTGATTCTATAAAGTAAAAGAACTTACGAAAACTTGAGTGTTAAGCTCAAGTTTTTTAATACGGTTATTTCGCTTGTGTCTTTACTTTTCTTGCTCGGTTTTAAACAAGAAAAATCTGTTTTGTTTGAAGGTAGAAATAGAATTGGTTGTTTATACTCAATGAAAATCAAAGGGCAAACTAGGAAGCTAGCCGTAGGTTGCTCAAAGTACAGCTTTGAGGTTGCAGATAAAGCTGACGTGGTTTGAATTTGATTTTCGAAGAGTATTCTTATATTCACTTGTAATAAAGCCAGATAGATGGTAAAATAGACGAGTGAAAAAAAGACAAAATAAAGCAAAAAATAATCTACTGTGGCAGTATGGTCTAGGGATGACGATTTTGCTTGTGGTTATCAGTGCTTCCTTTCTGTATCTAGTGTTTCTGAGTATGAAACCTTATCAAACAGCTAAAAGTGAAGGAGAAAAATTAGCTCAGCAGTATGCAGGATTAGAGCAGGCTGATCAGGTTGACTTATACAATGGCTTGGAATCCTATTATAGCGTTCTTGGTCGTAATAAAAAACAAGAAGCACTTGCTGTCCTGATTGGAAAAGATGACCATAAGATTTACGTTTATCAGCTAAATCAAGGTGTTTCACAAGAAAAAGCAGAAGCTGTTTCTAAGGAAAAAGGAGCTGGTGAGATTGACAAGATTACCTTTGGCCGTTATCAAGACAAGCCAATCTGGGAAATCAAGTCAGGATCTGATTTTTATCTAGTAGATTTTGAAACAGGAGCATTGGTCAATAAGGAGGGCTTATGAAACTATCCAACCGTGTTTTAGAAATGGAAGAAAGTGTGACCTTGGCTGCTGGAGCCCGTGCCAAAGCACTCAAGGCTGAGGGAAGAGATATTTTGTCTCTAACCTTGGGTGAGCCAGATTTCACTACTCCAAAAAATATCCAAGATGCCGCCATTGCATCGATTCGAGATGGGCGTGCTTCTTTTTATACAGTAACCTCAGGTCTGCCAGAACTAAAGGAAGCGGTCAATAGCTACTTTGAGCGCTTTTACGGCTATTCTGTAGCGCCAAATCAAGTGACAGTCGCTGCGGGAGCCAAATATTCTCTCTATACCTTCTTTATGGCAGTGGTCAATCCAGGTGATGAAGTCATCATCCCAACCCCATACTGGGTCAGCTATGGAGATCAGGTCAAGATGGCAGAAGGGGTACCAGTCTTTGTTCCTGCTAAGGAAGACAATCACTTTAAGGTGACCGTAGAGCAGTTAGAAGCAGCTCGCACAGACAAGACCAAGGTTTTGGTGCTGAATTCACCATCTAATCCGACAGGAATGATTTACACCCGTGAGGAACTCTTGGCAATCGGAAACTGGGCTGTAGAAAAGGACATTCTCATCCTTGCAGATGATATCTATGGTCGCTTGGTCTATAATGGTCATGAATTTACACCCATTTCTGGCCTATCCGAAGCGATTCGCAAGCAAACAGTGGTCATCAATGGTGTGTCTAAAACCTATGCTATGACTGGTTGGCGGATTGGTTATGCCGTTGGAGAAGCAGACATTATCGCTGCCATGTCTAAGATTGCTGGTCAAACAACTTCGAATCCGTCAGCAGTAGCCCAGTATGCAGCAGTTGAGGCTTTATTAGGGGAGCAAGATACTGTAGAAAACATGCGTCAGGCTTTTGAGGAGCGACTAAATACCATCTATCCGCTTCTTGCTGAGGTTCCTGGATTTGAAGTGGTCAAACCGCAAGGAGCCTTCTACCTCTTCCCAAATGTCAAAAAGGCAATGGCGATGAAAGGCTATACGGATGTGACAGAATTTACAACTGCTATCCTAGAAGAAGCCGAAGTTGCCTTGGTCACAGGAGCAGGATTCGGAGCGCCAGAAAATGTGCGCCTCAGCTATGCGACAGACCTAGACACGCTTAAAGAAGCGGTTAAACGCTTGAAAGCATTTATGGGTAGTGAGGATGATTGATCATTTTGAAATTAAGGTAAAGGATTTACAAATTTCAGAAGGATTTTATAGGAATTTTCTCGCTCCTTTGGGCTATAAATTGGCTTTTAAGACCACTTCTCTAATCAGTTTTCTTGCCCCAAACAGCCCTCATCCAGGTGGTGATTTTTGGCTGGCTCAGGGGACACAAGATCCTATTCACTTTGCTTTTTTGGCAGAAAATAAGGAAGAGGTTCAAGCTTGTTATGAGGCTGGCTTAGAGACAGGTGGGCGAGACAATGGGGCTCCTGGTTATCGCAGTGAGCAACCGATTTACTACGCTGCTTTTATGATTGACCCAGATGGGAACAATATAGAAGTGGTTTGCCATAAAGAATAAAAAAAGAAAAAGGAAAAACAATGACAAAACGTGTAACGATTATTGATGTAAAAGACTATGTTGGTCAGGAAGTGACGATTGGTGCTTGGGTTGCCAACAAATCAGGAAAAGGGAAAATCGCCTTCTTGCAATTGCGTGATGGAACAGCCTTCTTCCAAGGTGTAGCCTTTAAACCAAACTTTGTAGAAAAATTTGGTGAAGAAGTGGGACTTGAGAAGTTTGATGTTATCAAACGCTTGAGCCAAGAAACTTCTGTTTATGTGACAGGAATTGTCAAAGAAGACGAACGTTCTAAATTTGGTTATGAGTTGGACATTACAGACATCGAAGTGATCGGTGAATCTCAAGACTACCCAATCACACCAAAAGAACACGGAACAGACTTCTTGATGGACAACCGTCACTTGTGGCTCCGTTCTCGTAAGCAAGTGGCCGTGATGCAAATCCGTAATGCTATTATCTATGCAACATATGAGTTCTTTGATAAGAATGGCTTCATGAAGTTTGATAGCCCAATTCTTTCAGGAAATGCGGCGGAAGACTCAACTGAACTCTTTGAAACGGACTACTTCGGAACGCCAGCCTACTTGAGCCAATCAGGTCAGCTTTATCTAGAAGCAGGGGCTATGGCTCTTGGTCGTGTCTTTGACTTTGGTCCAGTATTCCGTGCTGAAAAATCAAAAACACGCCGTCACTTGACTGAGTTCTGGATGATGGATGCTGAGTACTCATACTTGACACACGATGAGTCACTTGACTTGCAAGAAGCTTATGTAAAAGCTCTTCTTCAAGGTGTTCTTGACCGTGCGCCTCAAGCCTTGGAAACTTTGGAACGTGATACAGAGCTCTTGAAACGCTACATTGCAGAGCCATTTAAACGTATCACATACGATCAAGCCATTGACCTCTTGCAAGAACATGAAAATGATGAAGATGCTGATTACGAGCATTTGGAACATGGAGATGACTTTGGTTCACCACACGAAACGTGGATCTCAAACCACTTTGGTGTGCCAACATTTGTCATGAACTACCCAGCAGCCATCAAGGCCTTCTACATGAAACCAGTTCCTGGAAATCCAGAGCGCGTACTTTGTGCAGACTTGCTTGCTCCAGAAGGCTATGGAGAAATTATCGGTGGGTCTATGCGTGAGGAAGACTATGATGCCCTCGTGGCTAAGATGGATGAACTTGGTATGGATCGTACAGAGTACGAATTCTACCTTGACCTTCGTAAATACGGTACAGTTCCACACGGTGGATTTGGTATCGGTATCGAGCGTATGGTAACCTTCGCAGCAGGAACAAAACACATTCGTGAAGCTATCCCATTCCCACGTATGTTGCACCGTATCAAACCGTAAGAACAGGAAAACGCCCATGTGGCGTTTTTTTCTATAGAAAGCTCTGGAAACGAAAGGAAATATTATTAGGTATAGTGGATTGAAATAAGATATGAACAGAGAGCTTAGGAAAGTCAAATTAATTTCTAGAAATGTTTTAGGATCCGTAGCGCACTATTTTAGGTTCAAGCCACTATATTCAAAATCTTTATAATATGCAGTTTTTGTGAAAATCTTTACTTCGTTTTCCTATAAAATTGAATTTTTGATAGAAACATACTATATAGAGTTTCGTATCTTAGTACATTGATCTTATTGTTTAAAAACTGATGTATGTACTATTTTCTTCAAGGAAGTATTAGATTGAAACCATAAATATATATAAGCATGAAACTTGAATTAATAATAGTGGCATGATAAAATAGTAAATGATATTGATAATTATTGGGCAACCCTTTTTTAAAATGATAACCTCTTAATATTGCTAAAAAAATTAAGGAGGGGGGGTCTTTTTATTTGTCTGTATATTTCAATTCAATATTAAAAAACATGCATAAAGGAGGTTCTAAGTCTAATGAAGGGTAAACAACAAGATTTTAGAACGGAAAAGTATATACGTTACGGTATTCGTAAGTATAGTTTCGGCGCGGCATCGGTAGCGATTGCGGCTGGTTTAATGTTCTTAGGAAATGGAGCAGTTTCAGCTACTGAACAAAATCCAGTTTCAGACTCTAAAGAAAATATTCAAAAAGTAGAAAATCCTTCTCCAGAATTAGGAGAAAGTAATATCCAGTTGGTTGAAAAGACAACTGAAACACTTAAGAAAGAAGAAGTTAAAGTAAATAAGTCACTTCTTGAAGCGAGTATTTCAAATTTAGAAACTGCCTTATCAAATGCTAAGCATGCGGATTCCTCAGTTGTAGCCAATGTTCGTGAAGCTTTAGCTACTGCGAAAGCTGTTTTGGCAAATGAAACTGCCAAGCAAGAAGAGGTAAATATTCAAAAAGATATTCTTTCTTCATTAAAAATAGTTTTAACTGAATCAAATAAACTTGGATTAGAAAAAGAACAGGCTGATAAAGATAAGGTAGCAAAAGAAGAAGCAGAAAGAAAGGCTACACCAACAGAAAAAGCTCTTTCAGAAGCTAAATCGGCACTCGATAAAGTTTCATCAGAAGCAGATGTAACCAATACCCTCGCTGCTACAGAACTTCGTAAGAAGGAAGTAGCCCCAGAGAATCGAGCAGCAATTGAAGCGGCGGTGGCCAAGAACCAAGCTGTACTTAACGAATCAAAAGTGCTTTTAGCTGATAAGAGTATCACAAAGGAACAAGTAGATGCTCAATTAACTCGCTTAAATGAATCAATTCTTGCGGTTTACAGTGAGCTTAAAAAAGCAGGAATTGGTCGTGATGGGAAGTTTGCTGTAGCGTTGGCAGCACAAGATTTTTATGCTGAAGGATCTACAAGTACTATTCATGCTTCAGAAATAAATGCAACAATCCATACAGGATCAGATACATATACAATTCCACACCAAGAAATTACACTAACCAAAGGGGCTGGAACTGATACTTCAGGCCTAGAAGTAGTTGTGTATTCTAACCAACGTGATGGTGATCAACAAAATGCTGGAAATGGTATGCATACTGAACAAGGTGGTGCAACTGGTCATAACAATAAAGGTCGTGTTGATTATCCTTTAACACCAGAGGCTGCTAAAAAGTTAGCAGAAGAGGCTCCTTTATGGAGAAATAAACTTCGTGCAGATGGTTCAAGGATTTCAAATGCAGCAACTGCGATTTATTCAGCTAACGGTGGGTATGAATACCTAGCTACTGAAATTTACAGATATGGATATGAACAAGGAATTGATCGCGTATATATTAAAGGATTAAAAGATCGTATTGCTGTTACAGAGGCTGCTAAGCAAGCTGGATGAAGTCTTACTTCTGTAACACCAACCAACCTTGTTCCTGGTTTAGCATATGATGAGGCTACAGATACTATTCAAGGGGTGGTCTCTGCCAATATTGAAAACGGAGTATATGATTTACGTTTTGATGTAACTGCAACCCATACTGACGGTCGTTCAGTAACTTTTCGACTTCAGAATTTACGTGCTGGCTGGGTAGGATGGCAAGACACCACACCTCCTAAAATAAAATCCGATTCTGCAACATACGTACGTACAGTAGGTGATGACGCTAATATCAATGTTCGATTTAATGATGCTTCGGGAGCTGGTGTTATACCAGGAAATACCGCTGGAAACTATAGTTATACAACTGCTGAAGGAAAAGTAATTACAGTACGTAAATATTTTTCACGCAGTGTAACAGGAGTTTCAGGAACTAATACTACAGGAACTGCATTAGATGATTCAAAAGTATTAATTCCAGGTACTAACTACACAGTTTCAAATAGTACTTCCGAAGAGCAAGCTGCCGATCAAACAAATGTGGGTAAGGGAGTTATTGGTGGCAAGCTTACTGAAGCAGGGATATATACAGTCTCTGTATTTGCTAAAGATTATGATAAACTGGCTAATAATAATGTTTGGAACCAATCAGGTCAAGAGGCACATGCTTCTCTCACAGTTGTAGTAAAACCAAAAGTTGAGGTTCAAAACGTCGAAACTTACTCAACTTCAGTACCAGTTAAAATATCTAAAGGGGCAACAAGTGCAAAAGTAACGATGCCAGATGGAACTGTAACAAATCTAAAAGCGGTTAACGGTAAGTGGCTTGTAGATAGTGGTTCAACCAATACAGCTGTTACTGAAAATCAAGAACTAGGTGCCGTAGATTCTAATACAGTCTTTAACATTCCCGTCACATCAGAAGCAACCGCAAAAGTTGGTGTGGATAACATTACTGTTGAAGCATCGTCTGAAAACGTTAAGGGAACTTTCTTACGTGAACAAGTTGAATTAACTGGAACTGACGGTCAAAAACACATCGCAAAATTAAATAGTACATCTGGTCATTGGGAACTTCCAGCTGATTATGCTGAAGTAAAGACACCAAATGGTGATGGTACTACAACGTGGACAAAACGCGAAGTGTATACTGAAGCGCAACAAGATGGAGCAATGAAATTCTACATCTATGAGTATACTCGTCAGCTAGATATAAATGGTAAAGTAACAAGTGTTGATACACCAACTCGCCCACTCACTGTATATTCTTCTCAGAATACTAGTCAAGTAGGTGATGGAATGTCAGTAACAATCACTTATGATAAACATTCCAATACCTGGTCTTCATCAGATGGTACAGAAGTGACTGCTACCAAATTGGGTGACAATTCTTGGGAAGTGCTTACTAAATCAGGATTTGGTGGTGTTATTAGCGGTACGATTGCAACAAATTCGGATGTTGCAACTGTAGTTAACACAAAACCAATAGCAAGCTCTAAAGATTATACTTCTACTAAAGGAACTGCGGTAGATCTCCGTAATGAAGCAAAAGCTGCAGTGACAATTTCTGATACAGAAGATACTAAGTACGGAAAAACAACTTACATTACTCGTATTACGGTAACATCTCCTTCAGGAGTTCAGAAGGTTTATGATACTAAACAAGATGCAAGTAACTATAATCTTGCTAGTGGTTATACACTTAATGAAGTGGGAGTTTATACGGTAACAGTTAACGTTATTGATAGTAATGGCAATTACACAACAGATGCTACAATAGGTGGAACTGAATCTGGTGTGGATCATGGGGCTGGCTCATCAACAGCTACAACTACTTACCACATTACAGTAACAGACACGATTGAAGGTCACGATGCTACATCATCTGATATCCAAGGAGCTACTCAAACAGGAACACCAACCTTTACTTCTGTAGGTGACGGTTCAACTATTTCACCAAGTGCAACATCACCAGCTAAGTTGGTTGCAACTGACGGTAGTCTAGTTGAGACTTTAACAGTTGCAAATGAGGGAACCTATACAATTGACCCAGAAACAGGTGTTGTAACCTTCAAACCACTTCCAACATTCACAGGACCAGCAACTCCAGTAACTGTCAAACTAACTGCTATTTTAGGTACAGATACTAACAATGCTAATATTACTGAAACTGCGACAGCTACCTACACACCAACAGTAGTTCCAGTAAAACCAACAGCAGTAGCGTCTCAAACAACTGGACCTCAAGGGAAAGCCCAAACTTCTGCTATCAAGTTTGACGCAGCAGATACAGATGATACAACTGTAAACTTTGCTAAAGGAACAGTTGCTATTGATGCAAATACAACAAAATCTGTTAATCTTAATACAGCATCAGTAACTCTTCTTAATGCAAACGGTGATGCTGTAACATCTGTAACAGTTGAAAATGAGGGAACTTATACACTGGATACAGCGACAAATGTTATTACTTTCCAACCAGTCGCAACATTCACAGGAACTGTTACAAAACCAGTTAGTGTACGTATTGCGGATGCGAATGGTACTACTGCAACAACTACTTACACACCAACTGTAACAGATGTAACTATGACAGCTGAAAATGCAACATCTACAGACGTTCAAGGCAAAACACAAACTGGAACACCAGAATTTGAAACATCAGATTCATCAGTAAAAATTGCGAAACGTCAGTTGCTTGATCCCACAACTCTACAACCGACTACTAGTGTTACAATCGTAAATCAAGGAACCTACACAATTGATCCAACAACAGGTGTTGTAACCTTCGTACCAGTCCCAACATTTACTGGAGAAGGGACAGGAGTAACTGTTCAAGCAACAGACTCAAATGGTGAGACAGCAACAGCTACTTATAAACCAACTGTAACACCAATCACGCTTACTGGTGAAAATATAACATCTAAGAATATCCAAGGTGAACAGCGGTCAGAAACACCACTATTCTCATCATCAGATGAGAGTGCCCCAGTATCAAATTACAAACTTGTAGATCCAGCTACTGGAAATCCAACGACTGCAACTTCAGTGACTGTTGAAAATGTTGGTACATACACAATTGATTCAACAACAGGTGTAGTAACGTTCCAACCAGTTGCAACTTATACAGGAACACCAGCACCAGTAACAGTTCAAGCATCAGCAACTATTACTAATGAAAAAGGTGAATCAACAGTCATCACAGGTACAGCTACTTATACTCCAACAGTAGTTCCTGTAGTCCCAACAGCTAAAGAATCAGCGACAGCTGGTAAGCAAGGTCAAGCGCAAACATCACAAATTGTTTTTGACATTCCTGATACAGATGCTACGACTTTGAACTTCGCCAAAGGAGAAACGTCTGAAGTATTAGGTGAAGATGGTCGACCAAAATCAGTAGCTCTTGATAAGAGTACTTTGACACTTCTTGATGCGAATGGAAATGCTGTAACTACAGTTACGATTGATGGTGAAGGAACTTACACTCTTGATAAAACAACTAATGTCATTACATTCCAACCAACTGAAGAATTTACAGGCAAAGCTACACCAGTACGTGTACAAATTGCAGATATCAACGGTACTACTGTAACAACTACTTACACTCCAACTGTTGTTGCTGAAGATGGAACGGTCATTGTTGAGTATAAGGATGAAGAGGGTAACGTTATCTCTCCTTCAACAACTCCAGTAAACAACGAAAAAGTGACGACTCCGTTCACAACTGAACCAAAAGAAATTCCTGGTTACACTCTTGTTAAAGTGGAAACAACAAATGGTACGGTTGATGAAGGTACTAAGAAGGTTTCAGGTAAAGTTACAAATGAGCCAACTACTGTGACATATACTTATAGAAAGGATGTTCAAACAGCAACTATTTCTTACTATGATGTGTCAACTGGTGCAGAAGTTGCTATAGATTCAGCTAAAATTCCAGCAGCAGCTGTTGAGACAGTAGAGGGTGTTTATAAAGGAACTATCGACTTTGTTAATCGTGAAAAAGCAATTGCAGCTCTTGAAAAAGCTGGCTATGCGTTAGTAGAAGATGGTTTCGTTGCAGCAACGACAGCTGATAAGCTTTTTGATAACGACACAGCGGTGAATCAAAACTTCACGGTAACAGTTAAACAACGTGTGGAACCCGTGACTCCAAATGATGAGAAACCTGTTCCAGGTCAACCAGTGGATCCAGAAAATCCAAACTCACCTGTATGGCCAAGTACTGCAGAAAATCTTGAGTTAACTAAGACAGTTACTCGTACAATCAAGTACCGCTACAACGATGAGAATGGTGAAGAAGTAACAGATGATAAAGTTCAAACAGTAACCTTCACACATGAAGCAACTGTAAGCTTAGTAACTGGAGAAGTGAAGTATAGTGATTGGTCAGCAGCACAAACTCTTGAGGAAGTGGTTTCTCCAGAAGTAGCTAATTATACTTATGATAAGAAAACTGTTACAAGCCTTGAGGTAACAAATGAGTCAACTGATAGTACAGTGTACGTCATTTATACACCAGTAGCGCCAACTACAACACCTGCTACATCAACTGATATCCAAGGTAAGACACAGACAGGTACTCCAACATATAAACATGCTGATGGAACTGAGTTGAAACCAACAACAGATAATCCAGCTAAGTTCGTTGGAACTGAAGAAACAACTATCCCAGCTACTAAGGATGGTAAGACAGTTGGTACATATACAATCGATCCAACTGGTACAGTAACCTTCACACCAAATAAAGACTTCGTTGGAACACCAGACCCAGCTAAAGTAGTTGTAACAGATCCTACAAATGGTACAACTGTTGAGTCAAGCTACACTCCAACTGTAACCCCAGTTACACCAACAGGTGTGGATACAAGTTCGACAGGTCCTAAGAACACTCCTCAATCTGGTACACCAACATTTGTACCTGGTCATAAAGATGTACCAATGGACAATACTGTTCCTGCTACATTTGAAGATGGTACAACAAGTAAAACAGTTCCAAACGAAGGAACGTATACTGTTGATGCAACAGGTAAGGTAACCTTCACACCAAATAAAGATTTCGTTGGAACTGCAACAGGAGTAACTATTGTACGTAAGGATACTAATGGCACTGTAGCGAAAGCTAAGTATACACCAACTGTTTATGAAGTGAAGTCTGATACACAAGTTGCAACTGTAACTTACAAAGATACTAACGGAATAATTCTTGGTGAAGTGGATATCCTTCAAGGTGATTCTGGTTCTGAAATGAACTACTCTACTGCAGAACGTATCAACGCACTGAAAAAACTTGGCTACGAACTTGTGTCTGACGAGTTTACAAAAGCTGATGGCAGCAAGCAATCATTTGATAATGATACAAAAGCTATTCAAAAATTTGTTGTTACTGTTCAATCACGCCTTGTTCCAGTTATTCCAAGTGATGTGACACCAGTTCCAGGTCAACCAATTGATCCAGAGGATCCAAATTCACCAGTATGGCCTGAAAGCGTTAAGGAATTGACAGCTTCAGAAGAAGTAACTCGTACAATTACTTATGTTGATGGAGATGGTAAAGAGGTTACTACTTCTGTGACTTCATCCGTTAAATTTACTCGTGATGCTAAGGTGAACTTGGTGACAGGTGAGGTTACTTACGGCGAATGGAAAGCAGCTACAACTGATGTTCTTTCTGGTAACAAACTTCCACTTGTTAAAGGTTATATTGCAGTAAGTGGAGATATTGAAGAATCTACTAAGGATCAAACTGTTAAGGCTGAAGACAAAGATATCATTCAAAAAGTTGTCTATAAGAAACTTGGAGCATGGATTCCAAACGTGCCAGGACAAACAAATTCTCCACGTATTGATTATCCAAATGATCCAAACGGTGATCCAACTAAACCGGGTGTACCAACGGAAGATATTGTAATTCCTTATGTTCCAGGTTACATTCCAAGAGATAAAGATGGAAATCCGTTGAAACCAGTTGATCCAGAAGATACAACAAAAGGTTATGTGCCACCAACATTACCAACTGATCCGAGTCAAGATACACCAATCAACTATACGAAGATTACAACGTCTTATGTGACAGTTGATCCAAATGGTAAGGAAGTATCTATTCCAGATTATCCAAGAGAAGACGGCGAACAACCTAAGAAAGATATCCCAGGTTATCGCTTCGTAGAAACGAAGAAACTACCAAATGGAGATGTAGAACATGTCTACGAAAAAGTGACTACATTCTTCAAAGATAAAGAAGGCAATGAGATTCCGAACTATCCAAGTGAGCCAGGCACAGTAGATAAGAAAGACATTCCAGAATACAGATTCGTAGAAACGAAGAAACTGCCAAATGGAGATGTAGAGCATGTCTATGAAAAAGTGACTACATTCTTCAAAGATAAAGAAGGTAATGAGATTCCGAACTATCCAAGTGAGCCGGGCACAGTAGATAAGAAAGACATCCCAGAATACAGATTCGTAGAAACGAAGAAACTACCAAATGGAGATGTAGAACATGTTTACGAAAAATTAACACCGCCAGCTCCAACACCTTCACCTGTTCCTCAACCAAATCCAGGTAAGCAAAATACAACTACTTGGACTGATGAGAATGGAAATCCATTGAAACCAACTGAGCCAGGTTCTAAAAAAACGGGAAGAATTCCAGGTTACGAATATGTGAAGACTGTGATAGGTTCAAATGGAAATATCAGACATATCTTCCGCAAAGTTGAGATGCCAACTCCAACACCAGTTGAACCAGTACAACCAGTTTCTCCACAAGAGCCAGAGACCCCAGAGCAACCAGTTTCTCCACAAGAGCCAGAGACCCCAGAGCAACCAGTGACTCCAGAAATGCCAACAGTACCTGAGCAACCAAAACAACCAGCAACACCTAAATACGTTGATGGTCAAAAAGAATTGCCTAACACAGGTACAGAAGCTAACGCTAGCCTCGCAGCGATTGGACTTCTTGGAGCCCTAAGTGGATTTGGACTTCTTGCTCGCAAGAAAAAAGAGGACTAAAAACTCATAGTTTTTGAGAAGATGATTCGTCATCTTCTTTTTTTATTTAGGTGTTTTTACTTGCGTAAAAAATTTTTTTCTAGTATAATAGTTTATTGTGAGCGAACCTCACTTACCCCTTGCAAAGTCTTGGGGTCATTAGACCAAAAGGAGGAACATATCAATGGCTAAATACGAAATTCTTTATATCATTCGTCCAAACATTGAAGAAGAAGCTAAAAACGCTTTGGTAGCACGTTTTGACTCTATTTTGACTGACAACGGTGCAACTGTTGTTGAATCAAAAACTTGGGAAAAACGTCGTCTTGCATACGAAATCCAAGATTTCCGTGAAGGACTTTACCACATCGTTAACGTTGAAGCAAACGACGATGCAGCTCTTAAAGAGTTTGACCGTCTTTCAAAAATCAACGCTGACATTCTTCGTCACATGATCGTCAAAATTGACGCGTAAGAAGGTAAACTATGATTAACAATGTTGTACTTGTAGGGCGTATGACACGTGACGCTGAGTTGCGTTATACCCCATCAAATGTAGCAGTTGCGACTTTTACTCTTGCAGTAAACCGTACATTTAAGAGTCAAAATGGCGAACGTGAGGCTGATTTTATCAATGTCGTTATGTGGCGCCAACAGGCTGAAAATCTTGCTAACTGGGCTAAAAAAGGCTCACTTATCGGGGTGACAGGTCGTATCCAGACTCGTAGTTACGATAACCAGCAAGGACAACGTGTCTACGTGACAGAGGTCGTGGCTGAGAATTTCCAAATGTTGGAAAGCCGTAGTGTGCGTGAGGGTCACACAGGTGGAGCTTACTCTGCCCCAACTGCAAACTATTCAGCACCTACAAATTCAGTACCAGACTTTTCACGTGATGAAAATCCATTTGGAGCAACAAATCCTTTGGATATTTCAGATGATGATTTACCATTCTAATGGACAACTAAAATTATAAAGGAGAAAAAACATGGCTCAACAACGTCGTGGCGGATTCAAACGCCGTAAAAAAGTTGATTACATCGCAGCAAACAAAATTGAATATGTTGATTACAAAGATACTGAGCTTCTTAGCCGTTTCGTTTCAGAACGTGGGAAAATCCTTCCTCGTCGTGTAACAGGAACTTCAGCTAAAAACCAACGTAAAGTAACAACAGCTATCAAACGCGCTCGCGTAATGGCTTTGATGCCTTTCGTAAACGAAGATTAAAAAAGAGGTCCAGTGGACCTCTTTTTCAGACCCGGTTGGGTCTTTTTTTCACGAGATAGTTTTTTTCTGACCTTGGCGTGCTATAATGGTAATAGAAAGAGTAAAGGTGGGTAAGTCAAAGATGAATTGTACGATTAGAAATATGATTAAGTCTGATATTGAATCCTTATCTCATGGCTTTATGAATCAAGGTTGGCCTGGTAGAGAGGAAATTTTGGCTAGATATTTTCTGGAACAGGAAAGTGGGGAGAGAGAAGTCTTAGTTGTAGAGATTGATGGTGCTGTAGCGGGCTACGTTACCATTTTGCCCTCTGCTAAACATGGTCCTTTTGCAGAAGTCTATCCAGAATTATCAGATTTCAATGTCTTTGAGCCCTTTCAAAATCAAGGTATTGGAAACCTCTTGATGGAAGAGGCAGAAAATCGAGTTAAGTTTTTTTCAGACAAAGTGACGTTGGGTGTAGGTTTGCACTCAGGCTATGGACCTGCCCAGAGATTGTATATCAAACGAGGCTATATTCCAGATGGGACGGGTGTGTGGTATCGAAATCAACCGTTGGAAATGAATGCTACTATTCAAAATAATGATGATTTAGTCCTGTACTTATCCAAGAAGTTCGAATAAGAGATAGCGAATTTCTTTGAAAATATGGGATTTAGCTACTTTATGGTATAATGGAAAGAGGTAGATTGAAAGAGGTAGTGAGATGGATGCCAAATTAAGATATAAGGCAAAGAAGATTAAAACCGTCTTTTTTGATATTGATGATACCTTGCGAAATTCCAAGACTGGTTTTATTCCGTCTTCAATCCCAGTTGTTTTTAAGCAATTACGTGAGAAAGGAATTTTGACAGGTATTGCTTCTGGACGAGGGATTTTTGGTGTCGTTCCGGAGATTCGTGAGCTCAAGCCTGACTTTTTTGTGACTTTGAATGGGGCTTATATCGAAGATAAAAAAGGTCAGGTCATTTATCAACATCAGATTGAGAAGTCAGATGTTGAGGAGTATATCTCTTGGGCTAAGCAAGAGGGAATTGAGTATGGCCTGGTTGGGAGTCATGATGCTAAACTTTCTGATCGAACAGAAATGATCAGTGAGGCTATTAATCCAATTTACCCCAATTTAGATGTAGACCCCGATTTCCATGAAAAAGAAGACATCTATCAGATGTGGACTTTTGAAGATAAGGGAGATGACTTGCACTTACCTGACAGTCTCTCTGACAAACTTCGCATGGTTCGTTGGCATGAGCATTCGTCTGATATTGTGCCGATTTCAGGCTCCAAAGCGACGGGTGTGGAAAAGGTTGTGGAACACCTTGGCTTGAAACCAGAGAACGTCATGGTTTTTGGAGATGGGCTCAATGACTTGGAACTTTTTGATTATGCTGGAATCAGCGTTGCCATGGGAATTTCTCATGATAACATCAAAGAAAAAGCAGATTATATTACAAAAACATTGGAAGAAGATGGCATTTTTGATGCCTTAGAAGGATTTGGTATGGTAGAAAAAGAATTGCATTTCCCACAAGTAGACATTGAAACAGTAGAAGGTCCTATCGCGACTATTAAGACCAATCACGGAGACTTGCGTATCAAGCTTTTCCCTGAACATGCTCCTAAAACAGTGGCTAACTTTGTAGCTCTTTCAAAAGATGGCTACTATGATGGTGTCATTTTCCACCGTATTATCAAGGACTTTATGATTCAAGGTGGAGATCCAACTGGAACTGGTATGGGTGGCGAATCAATCTACGGCGAATCATTTGAGGATGAATTCTCAGAAGAACTTTACAATATCCGTGGAGCTCTTTCTATGGCCAATGCTGGTTCAAATACCAACGGCAGCCAGTTCTTTATCGTGCAAAACCAACATTTGCCTTATTCTAAGAAAGAAATTGCTCGTGGAGGTTGGCCAGAACCGATTGCGGAAATCTATGCCAACCAAGGTGGAACCCCTCACTTAGACCGCCGTCACACGGTTTTTGGTCAGCTAGCTGATGAAGCATCTTACGCTGTCTTGGACGCCATTGCTGCTGTTGAGACAGGGGCCATGGACAAGCCAGTTGAAGATGTCGTGATTGAAACAATTGAAATCGAGGACTAAGATGAAAATCGGTGATAAGCTAAAGGGGCGTATTACAGGGATTCAGCCCTACGGTGCCTTTGTTGAGCTAGAGACGGGTGATACGGGGCTGATTCACATTTCAGAGATTCGGACAGGCTTTATTGAAAATATTCATGAAGCCTTGAAAGTCGATGAAGAAGTTCAAGTTCAGGTAGTGGATTTAGATGAATTTACAGGGAAAGCCAGTCTTTCTATCCGCACTTTGGAGGAAGAAAAGCACCAGTTTCCGAGACGGAGACGCTTTTCAAGCGACCGTTTTAACTATGGCTTTGCTCCCTTTCGACGAATGCTACCAATCTGGACTAGAGAAGCCCTGCACCATTTAAAAAAGAAGAAGTAGTTTAGAGTTTTATATTTTTTGTAATGTTAATATAAATCTGCTATAATAGAACTATGGAAGAAGAACAATTATTAAAATCAGGAGAGCGCATTAACCAGCTCTTTTCGACAGATATTAAAATCATTCAAAATAGAGAGGTTTTTAGCTATTCGGTGGATAGTGTTCTCTTGTCACGCTTTCCACGTTTTCCTAAAAAGGGCTTGATAGTGGATTTCTGTGCTGGAAATGGAGCAGTGGGGCTATTTGCTAGCACTCGTACTCAGGCACAGATTTTGGCTGTTGAGATTCAGGAGCGTTTGGCAGATATGGCTGAACGCTCTGTCCGTTTGAATGGTTTGGAAGAGCAGATGGAGGTCATCTGTGATGATTTGAAAAATATGCCTTCTCGTATACAGGGAAGTAAGGTGGATATGATTTTGTGTAATCCGCCCTATTTCAAGGTGGATCCTCATTCCAATCTGAACGAGAGCGAGCATTATCTCTTGGCGCGCCATGAAATCACGACCAATTTGCAGGAAATCTGTCGTAGTGCCCAGAGTATTCTCAAGTCCAATGGACGGTTGGCTATGGTTCATCGTCCTGACCGACTCTTGGACATTCTGGATATGTTGCAACGACATAATCTAGCACCTAAGCGCCTGCAGTTTGTTTATCCAAAGAGGGAAAAGGAAGCCAATATGCTTTTGATTGAGGCTATCAAGGATGGCTCGACAAGTGGCTTTAAGGTCTTGCCACCTCTCATTGTCCACAATGATGATGGCTCTTATACGCCGGAACTCGAAGAGATTTATTATGGATCATAAGGCTTATATGTACGTGCTGGAGTGTCGTGATGGATCTTACTATACAGGCTATACGACTGATGTGAGAAAACGCCTCGCTGTCCACAATAGTGGGAAGGGAGCCAAATACACACGAGCACGCTTGCCAGTCAAACTCATCTATGCTCAAGGTTTTTCCAGTAAGGAAGAAGCCATGTCGGCAGAAGCCCTTCTCAAGCGTAAGAAGAGGCCACAGAAGGAAAGATTTTTATCTGAAAATCAAGATAGAAATTTACTCATACTCAATGAAAATCAAAGAGCAAACTAGGAAGCTAGCCGTAGGCAGTACTTGAGTACGGCA